>QMVI01000021.1 GCA_003661015.1 Methanosarcinales archaeon
GCAGAAAGATAAGGCTGTAAAGATAAGGTTGTGATTGAATGATTGGGAGGTTCAGATATCAGGGACGCATTTTTCAGGGGGAAGTGAGGGGGGATGTGGTTGTGGATGGAGATGCTGAAATCGGGATTCATGAGTTGGATGTGCTTGTACCTTGTGAGCCAACCAAAATCGTGGGAGTTGGGCTGAACTACTACGACCACGCAGAGGAACTTGGAATGAAGATTCCTGACGAGCCCATAATATTTTTGAAACCTATAAGTGCATTACAATCGCACGAGAGACCCATACTCCATCCCAGAGTGAGTAGGGTGGATTATGAGGGTGAGTTGGCGGTTGTGATATCTGAGAGATGTAAAAACGTAAGCGAGAAATATGCAGAAGATTACATACTCGGATACACATGTGCAAACGATGTGACTGCAAGAGACATCCAGCAGAAAGACATCCAGTGGACAAGGTCAAAGAGTTTTGACACATTTGCCCCAGTAGGACCATTCATACAAGAGGATGTGAAGGAAGTTGATGTTTTATGTAAATTGAATGGAAAAATTGTTCAAAAAGGAAACACGAAAAACATGATATTCGGTGTTCATGAACTCATAGAATTCATATCTGGTGTGATGACACTCGAAAAGGGAGATGTGATACTCACTGGGACTCCTGCCGGTGTGGGTAAAATGAACAGAGGAGACATTGTGGAGGTTGAGGTCGAACACATAGGAACTCTGAGAAACCCGGTTATCTGAGCCACACAACTTTACCATCCTTTCTTATTTCCACAATTCTGTGATATGGAATTCTTGTTCCATTTTTAAGTGTGAAGAAACCTGCACCGATCTCCACAATATCATACCCACTGATCCTTCTCATATTGTTCGGTGCACCCCTGTGGATGTACACCACTTCCACCCCATCAAGAGAGTTGGTCCATTTGAATTTGTTCAACAACTCCCTTGACTTCATCAGAGCATCCTCTCAAGAGCATCCTTACCCCGCATACCCGCATATATTCCAAGCTCCCTCGCTTTTGATGTTGTTTCAACCACCACTCCATTCAAAACATCTTCGAAGGTTGCAACGCCTTTCACCTTTGCAGCCACAACGCCCAACTTCTCTGCTGCAGAGATGTCGAGGTATCCGCACATCACAAATCCCTTCTCAGCTCTCAAAACAATGAGTGGGGCACCAGGAAGTTCAATACTATAACAATCAACCTCGCCATTATCAATCTTCACTCTCTCGTGAATTAGTTTACTCATGGAAAGTCATTGTTCTGAACAATGAAAAACTTTTTTATATGATTTCAGAGCGCACGGTGATGAACACAGGTCCCCTTATATCGATTTTTTTCTGATTGGCGGTGATGTATCTGAGAGCTGGCTCTTCTACCCTGAGATTTATTTCAGCTGGTGTTCTTATTACTCTGCACCTTGTCTCAGTATCTATGCCAGCAATCGTTCCCTTTTCTATCTCATATGCACATCTCACAGCAAAAGCCTCGAACAGTCTGATGGTGGTTTTCGTACTTTGCTCATAAAGCTCTCTGAACTTTTCAGGTACTATTGCAATAATGTTCCCATCTCTCACAACAACCTCGTTGTACGCAGCAGGCCCACACAACAATGTGTTCTCCTCTGGCTCTACCACACTTACCCTCACTTTTTTGCCAAAGAGCTCTCCCTCCCAAGCCAAGAACTCACAAGGACTTTCTTCATGCCCATGTTCGATACATACTCTTGAAATCCCATCCACAATTTCCCATCCTTGTCTTGTAAATGGTTTATCTATGAAATCTATCATGGATGCTATCTCAGAATCAGAGAGTACTGGCTCATAAAACTGCGGATATGCCATCTTTCTCATATCCTCTGCGTCATAGAGAACCATAGCAAGTCTTTCAACGCCAAGTCCCAGATTCATAACAGGATATGGTATATCATATTGGGCAAGAGCATCTGGAGAATACACACCAAATGTGGCTATTTCCACCCACCCATCAGAGTATTTCGTACTCGAGTTAACGAGTTTTGGATGGTATGCAAACACTTCGGTCTGTGTGCCAGATGCATAGTATCTACTGCGTTTCTCATCTGGTCTGAACTTGAACTCGGTGAAGCCAAATTGAGAGAGCAGTGAGTGAGATATGGCTTTTCCCCATTCCTCGGTTATGTCCTCACCAGCAACTACACAAGACGCACTAAAGTATGTCATCAATCTGGTCGGGTCTTCTCTCTGTTCTCTCCTGAAACATCTGTCAACCGAAAAGAGCTTCATAGGTGTCTTCATCTTCCCCACGAGTGCTCCAAGCGTTATGAACCATCCCGATGTCATATGGCTTCTGAGTGTTCTGCTTGTTGGGATGGGTTTCAATTCTTTGAACTCTGGAAATACCTCATCAAGTATCTTCACTGCATCTGTATCTGACACCGAGAGGGCTTTGGAAATTTCATACACAAGGTCATCACCTTCAATTTCTCCTTTCTTGTATCTGTGAAACAGTGTTCTGAGGCTCTTAACCATGCCCTCGCACAGCACACCGGTGTATTTCGTAAGCTCAGAGAGTTTTTCATCAGAGATCCCTATATTGGGTCTCGGCAATCCTGCAAGATAGAACACCCTATCGAGTACTGCGGGAGCTTCTGGACCAAACTGTCGATACACTTCAACATCATCCACTATCAGAGGATTCATTACTTCGGTGAATCCCATTCTGAGATAACATTCCCTCAGTTTTTGAATGGTATCAAACACAGGGTGTGGCTTTCCGTACGGAACTTTCAGTCTTGGATATCTCAAGCGTACTGACACGGGAATTTCCCAATCAGACGTTTCTTGAGGTGAATGTGTGGAATCTCTCATTTTATCATCTGACATCGTGATTTCATCGTAGCCCAATACTTAAATAAGTTTGTTGATTGAGATTGGTAGAAGATGAACAGTGTTCTCAGAACGAAAGTTGGAAACGTAGAAGTTGTGCTTGTTGGAACTGCCCATGTTCTTAAAGAAAGTGTTGAGATGGTCAGAGAGACAATTCGTGAGGAGATGCCTGAGGTTGTTGCTCTTGAACTCGATATGAAGAGGTTCTCTTCGCTTTACGAATCACGGGACGTTTCTCTAAAAGAGGTCATAAAACAGGGGAAGTTTATGGTGTTCTTGGTTAGTGTAATTCTCAGTTATGTCCAGAGAAAGATTGGGGCTGAGATTGGTGTAGAGCCGGGTGCTGAGATGAAGGAGGCAGTAAAGACTGCGAAAGAAATCGGAGCACGTACTGCATTAATAGACCAAGAGCTGGAAACAACACTCTCAAGATTTCTCAAAACTCTTAGCTTACGAGAGAAACTGAGATTATTGCTATCGATATTGGGTGTGTTCAGAGGCAAGGTAGAGGTGGATGAGGGCATAACAGACGAGGAGAAAGTTAACGAGCTACTCGAAGAGCTCAAAGAAATCTCTCCATCAGCATACAAGGTATTCGTGGAAGAGAGAAATGTGGTGATGGCAAACAGAATTCGTGAAATCGCCAGTTCCATGGAAAATGGTAAGATTGTAGCGGTCATGGGTGCTGGACATGTGAATGGAGTGAGGGAGCTTCTAACCACACCCATGAACCACCTGACAGAACACCATCAGGCATATCATGAAGCAAAGTACCGAGGTATTTTAACAAAGATTATTGGGGCAATAATCGGGTTTCTCGTTATTTTCATGTTCATTTTAATACTGAAAAATTCATTTGAAGGTTTTCTCACAGCTTTTATGTGGTGGTTTATAATAAATGGTGCATTGAGTGCTATTGGTGCCGCGATTGCTGGCGGACATCCTCTCTCCATACTCACAGCATTCTCAGTAGCATGGATGACATCTCTCTCGCCCTTCCTCGCAGCTGGTTGGTTTGCTGGACTTGTCGAGCTCTGGAAGAGAGAGCCAACAGTAGCAGATGTGAGGATGCTGTTCAAAGCAAATTCACTGTCTGAGATGAGGAGGAATCGTGCATTCAAAGTTCTGATGGTTGCAGCCCTTTCAAATGTGGGCAGCGTCATTGGCACATTTATCGGAGCTTACCTTCTCTTCAAAATGGTCTGATCAGAGAATATCCCTTGCAGCAAGCTCCACCGCTTTAGATATGGCGAACCTCAGAGAGTCTGGTATCCCCTTTATCTCAACATCCATAAAGCCTCTCACAATGGTGGATGTTGCCTCATCTCTCGTCATTCCCCTGCACATCAGATAGAATACCTGTTCCTCAGCTATCTTTCCTATCGCTGCCTCATGTGATAGCTCGACTTGTGAACATTTAGTCTCAAGCTCTGGAACCGCATGTATTTCACCCTCGTCCGATAACATCAACCCTCTGCACTCGAGATGTCCTTTTACATCGTTTTCCTCTGCAACTATCTGTCCTCTCGCAAAAACCTTTCCACCAGTTGATATCGAACGTGATATTATTTCAGCAGAACTCTTCTCACCTTGGAGAGCACAGTACGAGCCAACATCAACCACAGACCCTTCATGAGCGAGAAGGATACTGCTGAACACAGCTTTTGCATTCTTCCCGAGATATGCTTTTGGATACATCTGAACCAATTTCACGGGTGTGAGGAGTACATAGTTGCTTATGAAAACGCCATTCTCATCTATCTTTGCAGTACTTCTTGGCCTGATTTCCATATCTCTTTCCCAGCCATGCACCATTGTGAAACTGACCTTTGCATCTTTCTTAACAAAGAACTCCGAGATTCCTATGTGCATACCGGAAACAACACCAGGATGTGATGTGCAACCCGATATTATATTCAGCTCAGACCCCTCTTCTGCTATTATTATATTATGCACCTTCTGTTTATGTCCGAGTGTTTTCAAATACAGACACGCCTCTACTGGCATCTCTATTTTGGCTCCGGGCATAGCTCTTATGAAATAACCATTAACATCCTCTGAATCCGCCTCCCTTGTATATTCATCCTGTTTTCTCTCAACAAGACTCCACATGAGGTCTGAAACCCATTCGTACTTTTTTAGGGCATCTCTGATGCTCATCACCTCAACTCCCTCGTAGAGGGGGGAGGCAAATGCTGTTGATTGATCAACCTGAAGAAACATTCCAGACCTTTTTTCTGGATTGAGTATTATCCCAACACTCTCGAGTCTGTCCTTTGCAACATCCTTTACTCCACGTTCTTCAGACATTTATCCACACACCCTTCGTATCCGTGTTCTGTTATATCCTCAAGTATTTTTTCAGGATTTCCTATGCATGCAATTCTTCCATTGTGAAGGATCATTCCGTAATCTGCATCCACATACTGAAGTATGTGTCCCGTATGTGTAATTATGAGTGAGGTTTTTGTTCTCTCGTCCTTCTTTTTATCTCTCTCAAGTAAAGTCCTGAGGGCTCTCCCCATGATAGACAGATTCTCCATATCAACACCAGAATCTGGCTCATCCAACATTACAAGCTCTGGATTCAGTACGAGCAACTGTAAGACTTCTGCTCTCTTCACTTCACCCCCTGAAAATCCTTTATTCACATGTCTTTCTACGAGTTCTTCCATGTTCAGCATCTCTATGTACTTCTCAACTTCCTCCCTATCCAGACCACTGATGCCACGGCAGTGCTCAAGCAACTCCTTTAACTTCACACCATCCACCTCTGGTGGATTTTGAAATGCAATCCCCATACCCAACTTCACTCTCTCCTCCGGGCTCATCTCGGTAATATCTACATCATTGAATATGATTCTACCACCCACAACTTCATACTTTGGATTTCCTATTATGGTGTTGAGAAGCGATGACTTGCCACTGCCATTTGCACCGAACAACACATATGTGTTTCCTTGCTCAAGATAGAAACTAACGCCATTCAGAACTTTTTTCCCTTCAACTCTAACTTTCAAGTTAACGACTTGTAACATCTTACACCTCCTCAGCTTTACACTTCCTCAGCTTTTTTACCTCCTCCAAGTGGTGCAGGAGAGAACTCAACGCTCGGCTGTCTGAGACGGGTTGGCTGGGGATATAGATGCATGAGAAGATAAACCTCCTCGGGAACATCTGTACTGACATCGAGTCCGAGTTCTTTTGCTTCCTCAACAGTGATTGGATAATCATGTGTCCATCTCCCTTCGGTCAATACCTGAGACAACTCCTTTGCCTTATCCTCTCCATACTTGTCCTTGAGAAGCCAGTATACAAAATCTCTCACCTGATTTATTGATTTCTCAGCAACATCTGCAAGTATCAATGTCTCATCATCCATCTTCTCGGCACCTTTCTTCTCAATGGCTCTCAATATGCTGGGAGCTGGATACTTTCCAAGCTGCGGGTCGATTGGGCCAAGCACAGCATTTTCATCCATTATGATCTTGTCTGATGCAAGTGCAATAAGAGTCCCACCACTCATTGCATAGTGTGGTACTATGACCCTTACCTCTCCTTTGTGGCTCTTCAAAGCCCTTGCAATCTGACTCGCTGCCAGCACAAGCCCACCCGGGGTGTGAATCACAAGGTCTATTGGCTTATCATCTGGAACAGAGCGTATTGCCCTCAGCACATCCTCAGAGTCTTCGATGTTTATGAACCTGTAAAAGGGGATACCAAAGAATCCCAAGCTCTCCTGTCTGTGAATTAAAGTAACAATCGCACTACCTCTCTTCTCAGACAATTTCTTCAACAGCCTCCCCCTGGTAATCTGAAGTTGTCTGAACTGGAGCTGGGGCGCCATTATCAGATAGAAAAGAAATATTAACCATATAAGCGAGCTTGGATCAATCATCATAATACAGTTAGATTAACACTGTATATAAATGTTGGAGGTATGACATGAAATCGATTACGATGGTACTATCTCTCATTCTCATGTACATAGGTGTCTCCATATTGCTTATGTACCAGATGGTGGAAGATAACATCTCACGATTGCTCGCAATCGTGTGGATTCTGCTCAGCTGTGTGCTTTCAATTTTTGTGGTGGTAATGGGATACAGAGCAAAGACAGGAGAACTGTGATTAATTCAGTTAGATAGAGAGTTGAAAACAGAGTTCTACAAAAAAATAATTAAGTCAGATATCCCATATTCAAGTGATGAAGGTGCGGGTAGTTATGTACCAGAACGAAAGAGGGCATTATCTTACTGTCTGTCCTGAATTTGATGTTGTCAGATGCAGTGGAACTCCACAAAAGGCTTTTGAACTCATAAAAAAGACAATTGAGGCTATACTGTACGATGAGTCAGAACCAATCGAATACGAGGTCATGTTTCTCGACTGAATTACTTTAACGCGCTCTCAGAGTCTCGAGTCTCACAAAACGCATTTATTCCCTGCTTTGTATTTCTTAACAGCTCACATGCAAGTTCCTGAGATGGCCATGAACCAAGACCACAGTCTGGACCTACATATCTTATCCTGTCCCCAAACATCTCCCAAGCTCTTCTGAGTCTTGAAGCTATCGTATTGGGTGTCTCCATCTCTTCAACAACCTTCCTCATAAGACTCTCGTCTCTCCAAACGTTTGTTGAGTATCTCTCATTAAGCTCAGAAACCATGGCGTGGATATCTGTCCTTGCAATTCCAACCCTCAAAAAGGTGTCAGTATCCTCAAGCAACCGCCTGTCTATGAGTTCAAGATTCGATGGTTCTGAGGCACACTCAACTCCTATGATGTCCACATTCGAGTTGCACACAACCTCGCTGTACAGAGCAGAGTGGAGATGAATCTGAGTCTCGATGCGATGTGCAGATGCTATATCCAGTGCCTCGAGTATATCCTCCTCTGAGAACATGATGGCAGGATTCAATCCAAGACTTGGTTCATCTATGCTCACAACCTGTACCCTGTACGAGGGGGACAACGAAGACAAAAAGAACCTCCTCACACTCCTCGCAATATTAACTAAAATGTCTGGATAATTTGAAGTGCCAAATAGATGAATATACAACTCAACAGGACCTGTTACACACACCTTGATCTTCATGACCTCTCCTGTCTCTTTTTTCCACTCTCTTGCCACCTTTTCAACCGCCTTCATTTCAACTATCTCAGCCTTTTCCCTCCTCACAAGAAACGGTTGCTCACAGTTTTTCTCATCTTCCAGAATCTCAGAAAACATGGTGTTCATATCTCTCAGCTGGGGATACGCGGGAACATCAAGTCCGCACATGAGTTTCATTCTCATCACATCTTCAACTACCTTCAAGTAATCTCCCTGAGAAAATGGAAAACTCCCAACGTCATCGAACATCATCATACATAATGAATAAACTTTATGAATTAAGAGATTACGGTCTTATGTATGCCATTAGCTCATGAAAGTGTTGAAAAAGCTCTCCACCTGACAGAGCTTGACCTCTTCACCCTTGGTAAGATGGCTGATGAATTGAGAAGGGAAGAGTGTGGAGATGTTGTCACGTTTGTTGTGAACAGAAACATCAACTTCACAAACATATGCATAGGTGGATGCAAGTTCTGTGCATTTACAAGAATGAAAAAGTATACACTGTCAATCGAACAGATACTCGAAAAAGTAGATGAAGCATGGCGTTAGGGTGCTACTGAGCTATGTATTCAGGGAGGGCTCCATCCAGAATACACACTTGAAGATTATTGTATGATATTGGAAGCCATAAAAGAGAGGTATCCTTCGATGCATATCCATGCCTTTTCTCCAATGGAGGTATATCATGCATCACAGAACACAGGATGTTCTATAAAACAAGCCCTCAGTGAGCTCAGAAAATGTGGGCTTGACTCTATGCCAGGAACTGCTGCGGAGATTCTCGTGGATGACATAAGAAGGAAAATCTGCCCAAATAAACTAACAACCAAGGAGTGGGTTGATATTGTGATGACTGCACACACTCTTGGGATACCAACCACCGCAACAATGATGTACGGACACATCGAAAGTTGGGATGATAGAATAAAACACATCCTGTTAATAAGGGAGATTCAGAAGAAGACAGGTGGATTTACAGAGTTCGTGCCTTTACCATTCATGCCCAAGAACAACGAGCTTGGCTTGATGACGTCCCACAAGGGAGGCGTTGATGACCTCAAGGTTCATGCAATTGCAAGAATACTTCTCCACAGATACATAAAAAATGTACAGGCAAGTTGGGTAAAACTTGGAAAAAAGCTCGCTCAAGTCGCTCTCATGTTTGGTGCAAATGACCTCGGAGGGACTCTGATGGAAGAAAACATATCAAAGAGTGCTGGGGGGTTGGCAGGAGAGTGTTTGCAGAAAGAGGAGTTTGAGAATCTCATCAGAGAAATAGGAAGGATACCAAAGCAGAGGGACACACTATACAGAATTTTGGATGTTTGAAACTTTTAACAAATATTTAAATAGGAAGGATGCAGAAAGAGAAGCAGGGCTAGACGAGGGGGCATTATGAAAATAAGGAAAGCTACTGTATCACTCTTAATTCTTTCTCTCATCTTTGTATCCTTAACTCCGACAGCATCTGCGATTCCTGACCCAGAGGAGAGTGTTATTGGATATCTCTCCGCCGTGGGAGAGGGAGATGCAAACACAGCATACACCTATGTGTACTTCAACCAAACAACCCTTCTTAAATTCGGATATCCAAAAACCAACATAGAATTGAGGATAGAGAATCTGAAGAACAAATACAAGAACTATGCAATAGAGAACATAACAATACTCGATAGAGAACTTTCTGAGGATGGGATGCAAGCGGTTCTGAAAGTTTCTTTTGACATCATGCGAGATGAAGAAGTGGTTGAGAGCAAGGAATAGTACTACCGCCTCGAATATATCGGAGGGATGTGGCAAATACTGAACATATCTGAGGAGCCACTGGAAATTTTGCCAGTTCAAGAACTTCCAGAGCCTCCAAGTGATGTGAAGCTTGGATATGGTCTTGACATCATTCTGGCTAATATGAAGTATTTCATTGTGGGATCGGTGGGTCTTATTATCATAGGAATGAAACTGAACTCAAGAGAGAAAAAGAAGAAGAGAAAAACAAAGACCGCCAAAGTGAATAAGCAAGCAATACTGCTGTCAAATGAGAGAACATCAAAGATGATAAGGCTCAAGATAGGGGGCACATGTAAAAAGGGAAAAAAAGTGCCCATAACCGTATTCATAAGGAATCCATCTCCCAGCCCATACATGGATGTGAAGGTAAGAGGAATATTTCCAAAACAGATAAGAATAAATACACCAACCCTTAATTTCGGTAAAGTCAATCCCGGAGAGGTTGCGAAGAGGGTGTGGGTGATACTGCCAACGCAGGAAGGCGTCTTCCAAATAAAAGACATAACAATGAGCTTTGAATACAAGGGAAAGAGATACGTGGGTGTTGTGGGCTCTTTAAATGTGAAAGTAATATAAAAAAGTATAAACAGTGAAAGAAGGGATGGGAGATGGAAAAAATAGTTCCTAAGGGTATCTTCTTTACAACAGGCGTTGGAAAACATACAAATTAGCTGGTTTCATTTGAGTTTGCCCTGAGAGATGCGGGACTCAACGGTTTTAACCTTGTGCCAGTTAGCTCAATTCTACCGCCGGGATGCAAGGTAATAACGCGGGAGGAGGGGCTTTCTTATCTTTCTCCGGGTGAGATTGTTTTCTGTGTCCTATCCAAAAACTCATCAAAGGTGAAGGGGGACAGAATTTTATCGGCTATTGGGTGTGCA
>QMVI01000022.1 GCA_003661015.1 Methanosarcinales archaeon
AACGATGGAACCGTTTATTTCAACCGTCAACTCATCCAAGGGTGTGACAATCACTCTGTCGTTTCCTACCTTCCTGAATGCTCCCCGCGAGTATCTGAAGTCTGGCTCAACTCCCAATAATCTCAGAACCATCGACTCCATCACACCGTAATGTCTCATTGTCTCAACAGACCACATCGTGACTGCAATCTTCTCTGGGAAATACCCATGTTCTTTATAATAATCAACAAGCATCTGGTCTGCAAGCTTCTTACCAATCTCCCACGTTGTTGGGTCTGGTACCTTCTTGGAATTGAATCCATAGAAGTTTCTGCCAGTTGGAAGAACTGCTGGATTCTGCACGGGGTCGCCCTGTTCACTTGGTGGCACATATCTCCCGTCAAGAGCCTGTATCAGATTCTCGAGTTCACCAGAGGCATTGAGCAGAGTAAGAGTTTCCTTGCAGTTCTCGAATATATTGTTGATTGTGTTGTTGAGAATCTCGTCATCAATGGACTGGTTTGTCTTCTGTTCAACAGAATTCTTGAACTGCCCAAAAGTACTACAATTCACTATCTCCTCTGCAAGCCATTTGGTCATGTTCTCGGCTTTTGAACGGTTCTCAAGACCCTCCAGCCCACTTACCTCGCTTATATTCAGAAGGGTGTAGGAAAGATTCATCAGCTCGGTTGTATACATGGTTTCTATGAACATCACTGCTTTCTCTTCACTGGGTCCAACGCCAAGGGTGTGTGTTCCGTAGGGTATTGTTTCAGATGCTATATTCTCTATGTATTCCACAATCCTTTCCACATCATCCTCAAACGTCTCATTTGTCAATGTGAGGTTCAACTCTTCGCCAAGATGCATATCAGAGGCCACTTCTATTATGGACTGTCTTGTTTGATTCATGCCTTCTGCATAACCGATTTCCTTGTAGTGTTGATATCGTTCAAGATTGTACTTGAGGTTCTGAAGCTCACCGTACAGACCGCTCTGTGCGATTGGTGGGGTGAGGTGACTGATCAACGTTGCATATCCTCTCCTCTTTGCCTGTATCCCCTCACCACCTCCATCAACTATGTATGGATAGATGTCAGGGATGTTGCCCAGCAGCAAATCTGGATAGCTTGTCTCATTCAGACATACCATCTTGCCAGGCAACCACTCAAGCGTTCCATGTCTTCCCATATGTACAACAGCATGAGCACCAAATCCTCCATCATCTGGCGATTTCTGTAGCCAGAGATAGAACGCTATGTATTGATGGGGAGGAGGAATCGTCAGATCATGATAGAGACGGTCCAAGTCTTCTTCCCATCCCCTTGCAGGTTGTGGTGCAAGAAGTACATTCCCAAGCTGAATGGCTGGGATTACAATGTATTTCCTGCCATCTCTTTCAACAACCATCATATCGCCGGGAGGCTGTCCCCATACATTGATTACCTCATCCTGTACCTCTTGAGGAAGCTCGGAGAACCATCTTTCGTACAGAGATGCATCCAATAGTATAACCCTGTCAGCCAACTCCTCTAACTCGCCTGGAGCCCATGAACCTACATTACGTCCATATATCAATATCGTGTTCTGAAGTTCAGTTGAGTTCATCGGCTTCACATCATATCCTGATGAATTCAGGGCATTCAGCACATTTTCGAGAGACTCGAAGAGGTTGAGATAACTCGCTCCAATATCATGCTTTCCGGGGGGATGGTTGAAGTATATGATTGCCACTCTCTTCTCAGAGTTTGGCACATGTCTCAGATTTGCGTAAGCCTCAGCCTGACCCAAAATCCTTCTGAGTCTATCGTTTATGGGATAACGCATATAGTCGTCCTCTGTTATCCTTGCCTCTGTGGCAATCGGACAGATCACACCATCCATCTCTGGCTGGTCAACCTTCCATGTTATCGCAAGACCATGAAGCCCGTGGGGATTGTTCTCCCACTCATCATATGTCTGATAACTGAGAGAGATAGCCTTCAGAACTGGTACATCACACTCATCAAGAAGTTCCCAAGGACCATTTGCCCCAAAGAAGTTGAAGCTTATGATTGCATCCACCCTCGACGTATTATTTATGAAGAACTGGGTTATCGGATGTCTCCATGGAACATAACATGCAACTGCATTGTAACCATCATCCTCCAGCATTCTTATCATGGCATCCTCTGTGTAGAGCTTGCCTTCCTGATAATCCCTGTAATACATCACAATACCAATCCATTTTCCTTCGGGGTTGTAATGCCCACTATCAACATACCAATCGAAGAAATCATCCCAAGAAAGGAACAGATGGTCATATGAGTCGTTCATGTAGGTGCAGGAAGGACCATCTGGATGGTAGAGAGCAGAGGGTGGAACAACCATCGTTGGTTTAACATACTCCTCGAGGTCAGCTCTCTCATCAACAGTCCATGCGATGTATATGAACATCCTCTTGAGGTTCTCTGGCAAAACGGTTCTCCAGTACCCCGGACTCTTTGAGCTTCTGCTGAAAAGCTTCTTGAGGATAGTGGATGAATTGTTTACGTTGTAGGCATACATCTGCTGTGAAGAGAAACCACCAATACCAAGAGCTTTTACCCCTCTATTGCTAGCATTTTCGATGGCATTTTTGTACAGGGAGTACTGCCTGTCGGCAACGTACTCGAATATGATATCTCCGTTGAAGTTCTCTATCTCGTCTATCACGTATTGTGCATACATCTCATTCCTTCCAACCATCGAGAGAGCTGTGAGGTTTGCAAACCTGCAGTCTATTCCATACTCACCAAGCTCATCAACGATACCTGATATTGTGTCTGCATTTGGAAGTACTACCAAAAGTATAGATGTTCGAAGAGGTTGCTCAACTTTTAAGTCAGCCCTTCTATCCAGTTCAACAGCGAGATACACCAAAAGTCTTCTAAGATTCTCTTTGGAGTATGTCCAGTATGAAGATACATTTTCCAGTATCTTATCATCGACGGTTGATAGATATTTTGCATCTGGTGTGAGGGGGATGAGTTCTCCTGTGATGTTTCCGCTATCTATGGCGTTCTGGATAAGTGAGACGTTGTTGCCATCCACATCCAAAAGCACAATATCTGCACTCACCCCTGAAAACACATCGGTCAAGTTATAGACACTCACATTTATCGTGTCGTTGGATGGAAGAGGGCGTGGGGTGGTATCTGTGATGTATGCAAAGTTGGTGGAATTGTTAGAAAAATCAAGTGCCGACTCTGAACCATGCACTGAATCACATGCTAAGCCAGATATCCCCGCCATTAGAAAAATGAGCATACAGATATAACTGCGTGCCACCATGAAACTCCTTACTACACTACTATTATTAAAAATTTTCTAAAAATTAACACCAAGTTATAAATAATCAAGTTTATTTAACATTGATTATGAAGAGTTGGTGTGAGTATGTTAATCAAATCAGTCAAATAAAACCTTTCCTCTTCATGCGGGAGGCAGGATTCGAACCTGCGAACCCCTATGGGACAGGGACCTAAACCCTGCGCCTTTACCACTCGGCAACTCCCGCTCTTGTCTATGTTATCAATATCAAATCAATTAAATATAAAAACATCTCATCACATTATCACATGTTCGAAATCGAGGGGCATCTTGAATGCAGGCATGGGCATCTCTTTATAGGGGGGGCTGATTGTGTTGGGATTGCAGAAGAGTTTGGTACACCTCTTTATGTTACTCATGAACAGAGGATAAGAGACAATCTGAGAACAATAAAGAGGGCATTTCCTAACGCTGAACTTTTATACGCTGTGAAGGCGAATGGAAATCTGGCTATAATGAGAATAATCGCACAGGAAGGGGCAGGTGCTGATGTTTTTTCGTCTGGGGAACTCTATATGGCTTTGCTTGCTGGTTTTCCGAAAGATAAGATTCTTTTCAATGGGAATTCGAAGAGCGATGAGGATTTGAGGGGAGCAGTTGAGAGTGGAGTCATGGTTTCAGTGGATTCAATGATGGAGCTTGAGAGTCTTTCTATGATGGCAGATGCGAGGGGTAATGAGGTAAAAATTGCATTCAGGGTGAACCCAGATGTATCACCTCAAACCCATCCAAAGATTGCAACCGGTCTCAGAACATCGAAATTTGGAATTCCGTCAGAGCAGATAATTAATGCGTATGAGAGGGCTGTTGAACTGCCGGGTGTTGTACCGGTGGGGATACACTTTCACATAGGCTCTCAGATACTCTCAGTGTCACCATTCGCCGAGGCTCTTGAAAAGGTGCTTGGCATTGTAAAGGAACTTCTGAACAGGGGAATTGAGCTTGAGTTTGTGGACATGGGTTCCGGTCTTGGAATTCCCTATGAGAAGGATAAGAAAGCTCCAACACCTCAGGAGCTGGCTGATGCGGTCCTTCCAATATTCGAGGAATGGTGTGAGGAGAACGGAGTATATCCGAAGTTGATACTGGAACCGGGAAGGTATGTGGTCGGTGATTCCACTGTGCTGTTGACGAGGGTGAACAGTGTGAAGGGGAAGTTTGTGGCTGTGGATGCCGGTTTCAACCTCCTAATAAGACCTGTGATGTACGATGCATATCATCATGTGGTTGTGGCGAACAAGGTAGATGTGCCACCTGATAAGACGTATACGATAGTGGGACCTATATGCGAGAGCGGAGACATACTTGCAAAGGATAGAAGACTGCCAAAGATTGAAAAGGGGGATGTGATTGCTGTACTTGATGTCGGTGCATACGGATTCGCCATGAGCTCTCAGTACAACGGACAGCCAAGGTGTGCTGAGGTTCTTGTTCAGAAGGGGAGGGCAGAACTCATAAGGAGGAGGGAAACATTTTCAGACCTGATACACACGCAGATAGTACCAGAAAGACTTCTTTGAGTGCATGAGTTTAAATAAAAAAATTCGTTATAACAGATACTTATGAAGTGCATATTCTGTGAGATCATAAACAAAAACATTCCATCATCCATAGTATATGAGGATGAAGGTGTGATTGCCTTTCTCGACATCAACCCAAGAACAAGAGGACACACCCTCGTTGTTCCGAAGAGACATGTATCAAGTCTGGTTGAGCTGAGCGATGAGGAAGTGTGTGAGCTGTTCAGAGATGTTAAAAAGTGTGCAGAGTTGTTGATGAAAAAGCTTGGGGCGACCGGATTCAACATTGGTCTGAATAACGGACGCTCGGCTGGACAGCTCATCGAACATGTGCATGTTCACGTTCTTCCCCGGTATGGAGATGAGGGGAAGGGATTCGAGTCAGCATTCCCCATAGACGAGGAATTGGGTGAGAAAGTTAGGAATATGCCAAAGGGACTCATTGATTTTTCAACTTTGCCTTGATTGCCTCAACCATTTCGGATGTCTTGGCAGAGCCCCCAAGGTCGTATGTTGTATATTTCCCCTCGGCTATCACTCTCTCAACCGCCTTGAATATCGCCTCCGAAGCTTCTTGCTCTCCCAAGTACTCGAGAGCCCATGCACCTGCGAGTATGGTGGCTGTCGGATTCACCTTATCCTGTCCTTTGTACTTTGGAGCTGAGCCGTGTGCCGCCTCAAACATCGCATACGAGTCTCCGAAATTTCCACTGTACACCATCCCGATACTGCCAACGAGTGCAGAACACTCTTCAGATATTATGTCCATGAAGAGATTTGTTGATAGCAATACCTTCTGGTTGAAGAGTTGGGGATTCTTTATGATTTGTTGAGCCACATTGTCCACATGATACTCCCACAGATCAACTTCTGGGAAGTATTCTTTGACGTTTTTGACAGTCTCAAGAAAGAGACCACATGTTCTTTTGAGGATGTTGCTTTTGTGAATTGCGACAACAGTGTCCCATCCTCTCTGTTTGGCGAGGGAAAATGCATATGTGCTTACCTTCTCACAGGCTTTTCTGGATACCTTTCGAATAGCAAGTGCAACATCATCAGATACATAGAATTCCTCTCCAAAATACAACCCCTCAGTTGCTTCCCTCACACATACAAACTCCACCTCTCCGAGTGGTGCTTTTGTGTTCGGAAAACTCCTTATAGGTCTCACGTTCGCATACAAATTGAAGCTCTGTCTTATCGAAACAGCCACCGATTTTGGTGCATCCACATCCGGGGGCGTTGTGGTTGCACCTTTGAAGCAAGCATCTGATTCTTTGAGTATGTCCCATGTCTCATCAGGTATCAAAGTCTTTCCACCGTGTCTTTGCCACCACTCGTATCCCGCATCGCACACAATTATCTCCACGTTTGGTTCTGTCTGTTCCATAACATCAAGAGCATGCTCTACGAGTTCAGGTCCAACTCCGTCCCCCTTTATCACTGCAAGCTTCTTCATGTTGCCCAATAGAAGGGGCTCATATATAAAAGTGTATATAGTGAAAATTGATATAATATATATACATTGAAACTCGATATTAATTATCGTTTATGGTTAATGATGGGTTTGAATGGGTGGTCGAACAGGTCCTGTTGAGATTGCTTGGAAAAGATGGATACGAGGTAGTCAAGAGAATAAAAGAAGGAGAATTCACAGACGAGCAGATAGCTGAAATGACTCATACTGACTTGAACATTGTAAGAAGAACTTTGTTCATCTTGTATGAGAACAAGCTGGCTGTTTACAGAAGGGAGAAGGACGAGGAAAGTGGCTGGCTTACGTACTACTGGAGACTGAGTTTTGAGAACTTCCCGAAGTATTTGGAGAGGGAAAGAAGAAAGCTTTTAAGAAAACTTGAGAGGAGACTGAAATACGAGAGAGAGAAAGTGTTCTATGTGTGTGAAGAATGTGGGATAAGAATTCCTTTTGAAGAAGCGATGGATATAAACTTTTTATGTCCCAATTGTGGGGGTATGATGGTTCATTGGGATAATCAGCAAATCATTGATGTGATCGAGAAGAAGATTTCAGAGCTGAGGAAGTGATTCTCGTGAAATCCGATAGAAATTAGGCTCTTCAGGCTCTCAAAAGAGTTTGTCCTGAAGATGTTGTGAGGCATTGTATCGCTGTTGAGAGTGTGGCTGTTGAGATTGCAAATGAAATAGACCATCCAGTCGATGTTGAGCTTGTGAGCGTTGGTGCAATTCTCCATGATATTGGGAGGGGTTATACCCACTCGATTGCCCATGGTATTGTTGGCTCATGCGTTGCTCGCAGATTTGGTTTTCCAGAGGAAGTTTGCCTCATCATAGAGAGGCACATAGGTGGAGGAATTGATAGCGAGGAAGCTTAGAAACTTGGATTGCCCCCTGGAGATTATATGCCCCGCACCTTAGAGGAAAAAATAGTGGCTCATGCAGACAATCTCATTCAGGATTGCAGGAGAGTGACACTTGACGAAGCACTTGAGAACATGAGGAACAAGGCTCCGAAACATGTGATAGAGAAGGTGGAGAGACTCGGAAGAGAGATTGAGGAGCTCAGGAGGAAGAGATGATGGAAACTTATCTTCAAGTTGCCCTTGACCTCACAGAACTTGAGAGGGCTGTCAAGATTGCAAGGGAGAGTGTGATGGGCGGGGCTGACTGGATAGAGGTTGGCACGCCCCTTATAAAGAGCGAGGGGATGGAGGCGGTTAGGACGTTCAGGAGGGAATTTCCGAATCATGTTGTGGTTGCAGACATGAAGACAATGGATGCGGGGGCGGTTGAGGTTGAGATAGCTGCAAAGTCTGGAGCTGATGTTGTGTGTGTGCTTGGAGAAGCCGATAACTCAACGATAACAGACGCACTCCGTTCAGCAAGACGTTATGGTGTTAAGCTGATGGGTGATTTGATAGGGGTTGAGAATCCAGTCGAGAGAGGACTTGAGCTTGCCTCGATGGGTGTTGACATCATAAATGTGCATGTTGGAATAGACCAGCAGATGAGGGGGGAGGAAATCGGACTGGATGTGATTGAGAGGTTGAAGGAAGAAGGTGTGGTGGTTGCGGTTGCTGGCGGACTCGATGCAGATAAAGTTGGAGCGGTGGTGGGTGCAGGTGTTGATATTGTGATAGTGGGAAGTGCAATCACTCGCACGAAAGACCCGAGAAAAGCAACTCTCAAGATAAAAGAGGCTATGAAAAAAATAAGAAGAAAAAACACCATAAAAAAGAGAAGAGAAGATGAAATTTTGGAGATTCTACGCAAGGTCACCACGCCAAACCTTTCGGATGCCCTCCATAGAAAACCGGCAATACATGTCAGACCAATAACTCCGTGCAAGATGGCAGGAAAAGTTTTGACAGTTGCTACGTACGGAGGGGACTGGGCAAAGCCTGTTGAAGCCATAGATATGGCAGAGAAGGGTGATGTTATTGTGATAGCATCACAAGATGATGTGGCTGTGTGGGGGGAACTTGCAACATTGAGTGCCATGAAGAAGGGTTTGGGGGGCGTGGTTGTTCATGGAGCTATCAGAGACATTGAGGAGATAAAGAAACTCGGTTTCCCAGTCTTTGCGAGGAAGGTTGTTTCGAATGCAGGGGACCCGAAAGGGTTTGGGGAGATTGGTGTTGAGATAGTGATAGAGGGACAGAGAGTGAAGACAGGAGATTATGTGCTTGGTGATGAGAATGGAGTCGTGTTTGTACCAAGAGAAGAGGCGTATGAGGCTGCAAAGAGAGCTTTAGAGGTTGCAAAACTTGAGGAGAGGTTGAGAGCTGAAATAGAAGAAGGCAAGACACTTTCAGAGGTCGCTCAACTCCTCAGATGGGAGAAGCGGAAGGAATAAAGATATATGGCGATTCGAGTTTGTGTCTGTTCCTTCTCATCATATCCTCTATTCTTTTCTTAGAATCCTCATCAACATCCTCACCTGAGAGGTATGCGTCAATCTCAGTGTAGGTAATTCCCATCTCTTCCTCATCCTTATGACCGGGCCAGAGGCCCGAAGAGGGTGGTTTTTTCAGTATGGGTTCGGGTATTCCGAGGTATTCTCCCAACTTTCTTACCTCGCTTTTCAGAAGAGACCCTATCGGCAGTATGTCAGATGCCCCATCTCCATACTTTGTGAAGTAGCCCACCCCAATCTCACTCTTGTTTGACGTCCCTGCAACAAGCAGATTATCTCTGTTCGCATAGTAATACAGCACACACATTCTCAATCTACTTTTCAGATTTGCAATCGGGATTTTGTTCTCGTTGTTTTCAAGTATGGTCAGCATCTCATAAAATGGCTTTTCGAGGTTTAGAATCCTGACATCTATGTCAAACCTCTTTGATACAAGAAGAGCATGCTCTGTGTCAACATGACTGCTCTGTATGGGCATTATCAAGCCGAGAGTGGATTTTGGAAGAGCTTTCTTGCAGAGGACAGCAGTGACAGAGGAGTCCAATCCTCCACTCATCCCAACCACGACTCCTTCTGCTCCAGCTTCTCTGACCTTACCCTTGATCCATGCACAACACTCCTCAACAAATTGTTGCATAATTGAAATAAGTAATACTAACTTAAAGATTTATTTACCGCTTAGAATTTATTGTTTTAAAATTCAAACAGAGTTGAAAAATCCCCTAAATCAAAAAGTTTTTAAGTAAGTACTATTATATTGACAAGTAAGTTTTACTTTACACAGAAATATTGGAGGTGAAAAGTGAGATGAAAAAACACTGGCTTGCCATCGTGTTATTTACGATGGTTTTGATGGCTTTGCCAGCCTATGCGTATCCCTACGACCCAACAACCGATGTGATACAGAATGCCACAGACTATCTGAATTCGACACAGGATGACACGGGAATGATTCAGTCCTTTTGAAAGTCGAGCCGGGCGGCCGTGGCTCTTGCCCCCGCAGACCATTGCCCGCATGATGTGAGGACATCCCCTTCGAATCCTTCGGTTGTTGATTATCTGCGAGATAACGGAGACCAGTTATCCAGTGCAACAGACTATGAGAGATACATAATGTCAGTGTGTGCTGCTGG
>QMVI01000023.1 GCA_003661015.1 Methanosarcinales archaeon
GATTGTCATACAAAGACCCATTCCCACCAATGCCTGATTTTAGTATTGGAGACATACTTCTCACACCTACTCGGATATACTCTGAAGTTATGGGGGTGGTTAGAAGGTGTGATGTTCATGGACTTGCTCACATCACTGGAGGTGGATTGACAAAGTTGAGCAGGCTGAGTAAACTTGGTTTTGAATTCTCTGAGCCATTACCAGTACCGCCTCTGTTTGAGTGGATAAAGACAATTGGTGGTGTGGATGATGTTGAAATGTACAAGACATTCAACATGGGGATGGGGTTTGTTGTTGTTGTTCCTCCTTCCGAGGTGAAAAAGGCTTTGGAGATACTCAAAGATGGAAGGGTTGTGGGAAGGATTAGTGACGGAGGGATATGGGTAAAAGAATTAAGACTTTTATGAAAATCTTTATATAATATAATAATATTAAGAATGAAATGATGATAGAGGAAATGATTGCCCAGTTGTTTAAAGTTTTAGGGCATCCGACAAGAGTTAGGATTTTAAAAGAGCTTAGAGATGCGTATACCAGTGGAATAGATGAGATGTGTGTATGCGACCTCATACCTCTCTTGAGCATTGAACAGTCAAATCTATCACAGCATCTTTCGAACCTCAAGTCAAGAGGGCTTCTCATATCGAGAAGAGAAGGCTCAAGCGTATACTACAAAGTAGCTGATGAAAGTGTTTTCGAATTACTGGACAGTGCAGAGAACTTCATTGAAAAACATATAAAGAGGGTCAAGAGCATTCTTGAAGAGTAATCAAAAATCTGTCTTGACCCTGAACTGATCTACCTCTGGTTTTCTCATTACATCGAGAAAAGCTTCAGCTACCGCCCTAATGTCTCCCGCCTTTGTGATAGCTCTCCCAACGATTATGATGTCTGCTCCACTTTCTATCGCTTCTCTTAGGTTGTCAATAGTTATGCCTCCCGCCACAGCCACGAGAGCATTTTCTGATACCTTCTTTATCTTCTCAATGTCCCCCCATTTATGTTCGCTTCCCTCTTCCTCATCTATGGCTCTGTGAAGCTCAACAACGTCTGGCTTAACACTCAAGCTCTTTAAGAGTGAGACTGGGTCATCAACATTGAGCATGTCTATGCATGAGTATATTCCTGTCTTCTTTGCTTCCATTATTGCTTTCTCTATTGTACTCTTCGGAGCAAGTCCAGACACAACGACCTCATCAGCTGTTGCGTCTGCAGCCATTCTTGCTTCTATGTTCCCAGTATCGAGAGTCTTCAAGTCAGCAACTATGAAAGCATCCTTTCTAACCTCTCTCATTAGGGTTATAACATTGAGTCCATATTTTTTGATTAGAGGAGTACCAGCCTCAAATATCACATGATCGCTCATAGGTACATCTCTCAGTACTTTCTTGACAACTCCGATTTCTGGTATATCAATCGCAATCTGGAGATAAGGTGGGTCAAACAATTGAGTCATGAGTTTGTATCCCATGATTGGATGTACATCTCTATCCTTTTCTTCGATAACAGTGTTGATGTCAGGAAATCCTTCCATTGCACGCTTGAGTGCCAATTTTGTAGCTCCATAGTTGTATCTAAATATGCGGGCATAATCTTTTGCATCTGGATGTATGAACACACTCACAACAACCACAAGATTTTCCACTTCATCCTTGGGTATTATTCCCTCCTCAACAGCATCTGCAATAGCCTTGGAGACTGCAGTTTGAGCAGGACCGAAGATTTTTGATGCATCCTCCATGTTTTTAATAGTAACCTTTGGGACTATCAGAGTAGGTGGTTTTGGCATCAGGTTTGGTCGTATTACACCCAACAATGGTGTATGCCCTATTGAGGGTGATGAGAGACTATTCACAAATGCCTCTCCAACTGGCCCATTTTTATCACCTATTACCAAATCTATGTGTGCAACCTCTGAACCCTCTCCTACAAGAGCCTCCCCTACATACATCAACTCCACCACCACCCAGAGTTAAGAGTGAGCATGATATAAAGCTTTGTTATCGAGTTATTCAAGTTCAAGTTCTATTACCTTCGAGTGTGCTCTCTTAGGAATATCATCTGGTGAGATGTATAGTGTTATTGTGACTCTGTACTTCCCTGCAAGCTTCACACCGCCAAGCTCTTCAACAGTCTTAAACCTTGCTTTGAGTGTCTTTCTTTCACCTGGCTTTATGACAACATTGTAATCAAGCATCGTACTTCTTGTCTTTTCTTCATCACTCAACGTTTTCAGCAGTACACTACCTGCAATTGATTTAAGACTGAGAACATATACATCGACCCGAACAAGCTCTTGAGTTATTGTTACATTTCCTGTGTTCTCAACAATCATCGATGCTACCACAGTGTCTCCTGCCTTATAGCTCTCGTTTTCAAGCATAACTTCGACTATACGAGCCGATAAACCAGGATAAATATCGACAATCTCTTCAGTTCTCTGTTTAACTTCGGAAACCCTCATCTGCCAAAAAGTAAAAGTTGCAGCTACCAGTATCAACACAACGATTATCCCAATCAACACAGCTCTCTTCATCACTCTCACAGATTTATTATATCGGTTAAATAAGTTGCTGAAGTGAAAGTTTTAAATCAGATAATGCCATGGGGTAATTTTATGGCAAGATTTCCTGAGGCAGAAGAGAGACTGTTTAATGTCAAGATATGCATGCGTTGCAACGCTCGTAATCCTATAAAGGCGACAAAGTGTAGAAAGTGCGGATATAAAGGGCTGAGAATGAAATCACGAGAGAAGAAGAAATGAAGGTAATGAAAGTATGAGAGTAAAGGTAGAAGAACTCCTTAAAGAGATTGTAGATGTTGATGGGGTTGCACACCTCACCCTCATAGACCCTGCAAAGCAGATGCCGAAAGATGCCGAAAAGCTTGTGAGTGAGGCTGTTAAGGCAGGAACTGATGGCTTCATGGTGGGAGGCTCAACCGAAGTTGGCAATACAATCATCGATGAGACTGTGCTTGCGATGAGAAGAGGAATTGAAAAACATCATGAGGAAAAGCCCATAATACTTTTCCCTTCAGGTGTACATGCTCTCAGTCGGCATGCAGATGCAGTGTTTTTCATGAGTATGCTCAATTCTCGAGACCTCACATATGTGATAGGGAATCAGATGATTGGAGCACCACTTGTGCGTTCTTTGGGACTTGAGTCGATACCAATGGCATATCTCGTCATTGAGCCGGGTGGCACTGTTGGATATGTAGGAGATGCAAAACTCATACCTCGCTCAAAACCTGAAATTGCAGTTGCTTATGCGCTTGCTGGGGAATACCTTGGAATGAGGTTTGTCTACCTTGAGGCGGGTTCTGGAGCTTCAGAACCAGTGCCAAAGACAATGATAAGTGCCGTTAGAAATGAAACAAATCTAGTGGTTGTGGTTGGAGGGGGGATAAGGAGTCCTGAAGATGCAAAGGTCTGCAAGGATGCAGGTGCACACATATTGGTGACCGGCTCTCTTGTCGAAAGCTCAAAAAATGTGGAAAAATCCATTTCTTCTATTATAAAGGTTATAAAGTGATTTTAGCTACTTATTACCAGTTTATTATATATCGTGGTGGATGTTCATGTTGACAGTTTTGTCGATATTCTTTTATATGATAGAACTAAAAGTTGTAAGGATAAACTAACTGGACGTGCGAGAAAATGGTAGATGAAATTGAAAATGTGAAAATTGGGAGTTTGACTCCTGAGTCCCGCAACGTGAACCTTCTTGTGAAGGTGCTCGATGTGGGTGAGCCAAAGGATATAGAAACGAGATATGGAACAAAGCATCTTGCAGAAGCAACGATTGCAGACGACTCAGCATCTATGCTGATGACTCTTTGGGAAGATCAGGTCGACCAAGTGCAAGAGGGAGACGTTCTCGAGATTGAAAATGCTTACATCTCGCTTGTGAGAGGTAGCATGAGATTGAATCTCGGTCGCTATGGAAAAATGAGAAAAGTGGATCTGGATATCGATGTATCTACTGAGCCAAACGTAAGTGATCAGCTACACGACAGACCAAGGAGAGACAGGTATTCCCAAGGAAAAACGAGAGGCAAAGGCTACGGAAAGTGGGTCTAATAACTTATTTAAGTCTTTAGAAAATATGCAAGATGGGGGTTTATCCCCGTTTTATCCATTTATTTTTAATCCGTAATTAATTTATACGTTATTGATTTTGTGTTTTTAGGTGATGAGATTGGGTAATGGGTTATGTAATATTACGTCTGTTTGGTTCAGCAGGTATACAGAATGGAGGAATGAACTTTCTTGGCAGCATAAGTTTGTACTTGCTTTCATGTTTGCAACCCTTACAGGCATCTGTGCACAAATCATAATACCACTTCCATGGACACCGGTTCCCATTACCCTTCAAACATTTGCAGTTCTTCTCACCGGCGTTTTGATGGGGAGACATTGGGCAGGATTCTCACAAATGATGTATGTGGGGGTTGGCGCTATCGGATTTCCATGGTTCTCTGGATTTGGAGGTGGAATTGCCCATCTCATGGGTGCAACAGGTGGGTATCTGATAGGCTTTATTGTTGCAGCATGGTTGGTTGGGAATTTATGGAACTCACACAGAGGGCTCGCTCCAACCATCATCATATTTACAAGTGCAACCTTGCTGATATACTTCTGCGGACTTGTTCAGTTGTATGTGTGGTTGTCTTCGTTTGGGGAGACTCCCACATTATTTGAGCTTCTTGTAAAAGGTGCCATACCTTTCGTACCAGGTGATATCATAAAAGCTATTGGAGTGGCAACATGTGTCTGGGCATTTACAGGTGTTAAAAAAATCTGAGAACTGAGTGGGAAGTCTATGGGAATAAAAAAGTGCCCGAGACGGGGTACGATCCCGTGACCTCCAGATTTCTCAGGCGCCTTATGTTGCCCTTATGAGTCTGGCGCCCCTCCAGCTAGGCCACTCGGGCACAAATAAGATTTTCATATTAGTCAAATATTAATGTATCGCTCTCTCATTTTTTCGAAGTTCCATATCTCAAGAATGAGATTACGCACAACCTTATTAATCTCTTTCATAGGCACTCTTACTTGTCTCATTGTGTCTCTGTCTCTGATAGTAACAGTGTCATCTTCAAGGGTCTGATAATCGGTTGTTATGCAATACGGCGTCCCAATCTCATCGAATCTCCTGTATCTTTTTCCTATGAATCCACTTTCGTCATATTCACACATGAAACCGCTCTTCCTAATTTCATGGACTATTTTCTTGGCAGGCTCTATGAGTTCTGGTTTAGACATCAAAGGCAGAACTGCGATGGGAATTGGAGCAAGTTTTGGTTTAAGTTTGAGCACTTTTCTTATCTCTCCCTCGACAAAGTCTTCATAGTAGGAATGTTCCAGTAGGGTGTACATAATGCGGTCTATTCCGAGTGAAGGTTCAACAACATGAGGCATCACCTTCTCACCCTTTACTTCGATTTCTCTCTACACGACCTCCACCACCCCCCCATCAACTTCAAAAGTCTTTCCATCTACTTCGACCTTTATTTTGTCCTTTTCAAGTTCTTCTTTTGGAAGTTTTTTAATAGCATCAGCAACCTTCGATGACTCTTCTTTGAATAGAGGTCCAAGTTTACTCATATCAACCCTCACATCCACAATGGTTTTTTTCTTTGGTTTTTCGTACTCACAGAAAACCTTGAGTTCCTTTCCACTCTTCAATGCATGAGCTTTTATATCGTAATCTGTTCTGTCCGCTATCCCTACGAGTTCTATCCATCCAAATCTTTCTGTGAGGGCTTCTGCATCCCAACAGTCTGCTGCATAGTGTGCCATTTCTTCTGGAAGATGCTGACGAAATCTCAGTTTCTTTGGGTCTAACCCCGCCCTAATAAGAAAATCCCAACAGAGAGCAATGTGATAACCGAGAACTTCGTGTGCTATAATACCATTTTCAACTGCATCTTTCAGCTTCATTTCAACTGCATCTTCTCCTTTTATCTGATTTTGTGCAGGGAGAAGTGGTATTCTTTCGGAGGAGAATCTATCAAAGTTGGGGTGTTTTTTATCGTTAGGATGAACAAAAAGCTCAAGCTCAGCTTGTGTAAATTCTCTCAATCGTATAACTCCCTGTCTTGGGGATATTTCATTTCTAAAAGCCTTTCCAATCTGAACGACCCCAAATGGTAGCTTTCCACCATAAAATCTCAAAAGTCTTTCGAAGTTTGTAAATATTCCTTGGGCTGTTTCTGGTCTAAGGTATCCTCGTCTCTTTGAGCCCGGTCCTATGTGGGTAGAAAACATGAGGTTGTACTCTTCAACATCCCCAAGTTCGCCACCACAGGCTGGACACACAACACCCGAAGTTTTTACGAGCTTATCGATTTCGGGTATGGATATATCTCTTACATCATCGAACAAATGATCAGCTCTGAATGCCTCCCCACATTCTTTGCACACGACTATGGGGTCTGTGAAGCATTTTAGATGTCCAGAGGCATCGAATACACTTTCTATACCAATCAATGTTGTTTCTATTTCGTGGAAACCCTCTTCAATGCAGTAAATCCTTCTCCAAAAAGATTCGAGTTTCCGTTTCATACCAGTTCCAAGGGGACCATAGTCATAGAAACCAGCACTACCTCCATATATCTCAAACGAGGGCCACAAGAATCCCCGTCTTTTTGCAATATCCATCACTTTCTCATAAAGGTCTGCCATATCCCTCGACCGATTCTCATCTTTATTTATAACTGTTTATGATTTTCATGTAGTTATCATAATGGACATCTGGCGAAAATTTTTTCTTCCAAGCACAATATGCCTTTTCCCTCATCTTTTTTATATTTTCTTCATCCAAGTTCTCAAGCATCTTCAATTCCTCCAATTTGTTCAAAGCAATTCCAGAGCCATCTGCTACAAGTTCGGGAAGCCCCCCTCTACGTGAGACAATGGCAGGAATACCTTGAGAAAAACCTTCAAGGACACTGAGAGGACAATTTTCGTTCCATTTTGAAAGAAGGATTGTAAACGCAGACTTCGCTCTCTCCATCCTCAGAGTATCTCCATCAAGATAGCCAAGGTATTCAACTCCTTTGAGAGATGCGAGATAGTGTGAGAGAGAGCCATTTCCTACTATCTTTAGTTTCCACCCATCGGGTGCATTCTCAGAAAAGAATTCGGCAACTTCTTTTATTCCTTTATGTGGTTCAAGTACTCCCACATAAATTAGAGAGCGTTCCCATCTTTGAGCACATATCCCTGGCAGAACGAAGTTTGGCAGATACACAGACTCTATCCCATATCTTGAAAAAACATCTTTGTAAAACATTGAAGGAGATATAATTACCATATTATTCATTTTCATTTTTTTGTATAGCCTTTTAAATCTCCATATCTGTGGAGGTCTTTTTCTTTTGATAGAACACAGCGAGCACTTAAATGGTGAGCATATATTAGAACATCCCCAGTCGTTCAGTGGGCATATAAGCCAGAAGTCATGGGCAGTATAGAGAGAACATATTTCGGGTGTCAGTTTCAAAACATCAGCTCCAACAAGAGAGATGTTGTGATGGTGAATAACATCTGGTTTTACCTCTCTGACAGTTTTCTCAATTTTGGATATTCCCATTGTTCTTCCGGTTATGTATGCCCAGATGGGAGGAATTATGCTTCTGTGAAGTGGATGTAGAAATATATCTGAGGTGGCAACATCATTATTCAGACCACCTGACCCACTCTTCAATTGATATGCACCTGGGGAGAAGATGATATGAATTTCATGTCCTTTTTCAGAAAGTAAGGTGGCGAGATTCCTAACAGAGACTGCATCCCCACCTATATGCAGTGGAGGATAGAATGTGGTTATCATTAGAAATGTAAGTGTTTCCATGAACATGGACTCGACGGGATTCGAACCCGTGGCCTCTACCTTGCGAAGGTAGCGCTCTACCTCTGAGCTACGAGCCCCTCTATTAAGTTGTAAGTCTCTACTTTTTATCTTTATGTTTTTATTAACCTTTTTAAGGCATAAGTAAATATATTAGGTTGGCGAGTTTGTGAGGATGTGGTGAGTGATATGGCGAGGATGTACGCAAGAAGGAAAGGAAAGTCAGGGTCAGTAAGGCCTGCAAGGAAAGAACCACCTGCGTGGGTGAGCTATACTTCCGAAGAGGTTAGAAAGCTCGTTGTAAATCTTGCAAAGGAAGGGAAATCCACAAGTGAAATAGGCATGATATTGAGGGATCAGTATGGAATACCTCTCGTAAAGCTAGTTTGTGGTAAAAAGATAACAGAGATTCTGAGAGAAGAGGGGCTTGCCCCATCAATACCAGAAGACCTAAGCAACCTTATGCTCAAAACAATCAGATTAAGAAAACATCTTGAAAGAAACAAGAAGGATATCCACAACAAAAGGATACTCCAACTCACCGAGTCGAAGATAAGAAGACTCGTGAAGTATTACAAACGCACTCGTGTATTACCTGAGGACTGGAAGTATTCACCCGAGACTGCAGAACTCCTGTTGAGAAGATGACACAGATTGAAGATTTAGAGAGGCTATCCAGAGAAGCTGCTGAAAGGATTATCAAATCAGAAGGAGTGCGCATAATCACCCATAACGATGCTGATGGGCTGTCTGCCGGCGCACTTCTCGCCTTCTCTCTGGCAAAGGTTGACATTCCATTCCATCTGACTGTCATTCCGAGACTCACAAAACAAATTGCTATAGACAAAGGGGACTACGAGCTTTTGGTATTTTGTGATATGGGAAGCACATTTTCTGACAGAGATTATGAGGAGATGGGTGTGAATCCTGAGAACGTGATCGTGCTAGACCACCATCTTCCTACCACCACACATTCAACTTTTTTCATGGTCAATCCACATCTTGTTGGAGTGGATGGGGCATTTGAGCTGTGTGCTTCCGGAGTTGTTTATAATGTCGTAAAGAATATGGTCGAAGGAGATGTATTACTCGAACTTGCAGTTAGTGGGATGATAGGAGACAAACAGGTTTTTAAAGGTCCAAACAGAAAAATAATTGAGGAAGGTGTATTAAAAAATGTATTTGAATTAAAAATGGGGTTAATTCTTCCAGAACGTCCTTTGAAAGAGATATTTGAGAGTGGAATAGAACCATACCTTCCTGATGCACTTGATGTGTTGGAGAAAATGGGAATTACAGATAAGAAGCCATCTGAACTCTCTGAGTTGGGATTGGAAAGAAAGGTTGCAAATGTTATTGCACTCATCGCAATAAAGAATCCCAATCCACGGGCAGTTTCGTATGTAATAGGAGAAGTAGTAAAGTCGAGGGGGAGAGACCCATATTTACTTTCATCCATATTGGATGCAACTGGAAAGATGGAGAAACCATCTGTTGGTATTGGGTTGGCAATGGGAGACGATAGTTGTCTTGAGGAGGGATTGAGAATACTGAAAAGCTATGAGCGGAAGGTGAAAGAAGGATTGGAGAGAGTATTGGATGCCATGGATGAGGAAGCGTTTTTGAGGTACGCAATAGTAGAGAATCTCAATTTCACAGGTGCTGTTGCGGGTGTGATAACGAGATATTGTTTGCCCCCAGATAAACCATTTTTCATTTTGAGTGTGAGAGATGATGAGGTTAGAGTGTCTGCGAGAGGGAATTCATATCTTGTATCAAAAGGATTGAACCTCTCGGAGGTGTGTAGTATTGCGAGCGAGTTAGGAGGGATGGGGGGAGGACATTCCGTTGCAGCAGGTGCAACTCTGCCAAAAGGAATGGAACATGAGTTTATAAAGAGGGCAAATGAATTAATTGGAGAACAGATAAAATAAGATAAGATGAGGGAA
>QMVI01000024.1 GCA_003661015.1 Methanosarcinales archaeon
ATCTGCGCATCACAATCTTGATGGGGAGGTTGGAACTCTTGTTGTGGGCGCTCTTGACCCCGAAAGTTCTGTGAGAAGTTTCAGAAGAAGAAAGGATGTGGTTATTGTTACAGGAAGTGGGCGCTCAGACATCATATCGACTGCAATTGGTTGCTGTGTTAAGTGTGTGGTGGTCAGTGGAGAGCACCCTCCAGACAGGGCGGTGGTTAGTTATGCAGAAGAGTGCGGAGTCCCAGTTCTCCATACAAGATAGGACATGCTCAGGATGATCGAGTGTCTGGACTCAATTCTATCGGGCATAAAGGCAAAGAGCCCGGATAAGGCAAAAATCATGAAGGAGCTTGTGGATAGGTATATAGATGTTGACACTCTTTTGGAGTGCTGAGGATGGAGGAGTATCTAAAAAGGTTAAGGAAGCAGAGATACCAGATTGTTGGCTCTCACAGTGCTGTGAAAGGCTGTCTCTGGTTGTCGAAGTCAATGAGGGGACTCGAGTTCTGTTATAAGGGGAAGTTCTATGGTATTCAGTCTCACAGATGTGTTCAGATGACTCCTTCGATAGAATGCAACCAGAAATGTATATTTTGCTGGAGACCAGTTGAATTCGATTTCAGAGTTGATAAGTGGGACTCGGCAGAAATGGTGGCGGAGGGGGTGGTGGATGCACATAAAAGAATATTGTGGGGATACAAAGGCTCTCCCAAAACAGATATGAACAGATTTCAAGAGGCACTTACTCCCAAACATGTTGCAATATCTCTGATAGGAGAACCAACATTGTATCCACACCTTCCCAAACTCATCAAGATTTTTGAGGAGAAGGGCATGACAACCTTTGTTGTGAGCAACGCCACCAATCCAGAAATGGTCGAGAAAATTAATCCAACTATGCTGTATTTATCGTTGGATGCTCCAGACAGAGACACTTATATGAAGGTGTGTCGTCCGCGTTCGGACTACTGGGATAATATCGTAGAAAGTTTGAGCATCATGGGGAACAGAAAAGGAGAGATTAAGAGAGCGGTAAGAATAACGCTTGTAAAGAATTTGAACGATTTTGACATTCATAGTTATGGTGAGTTGTTGAAGTTGGCATCGCCCGACTTCATAGAGGTCAAAGCATACATGCATCTTGGATATTCGAGGAACAGACTGTCGAGGGGGTCTATGCCATCTCACGAGGAAGTTATGAATTTTGCCCTACAATTGGCGGAGAAGATCGGATACAAGATTGCTGACCAATCCAGAGTAAGCAGAGTTGTATTGCTCACAGAAGATGGCAGTAAAGATATGTTTATTGGGGGGTGAGACTATCTCTGAGATGGTAGCACAGTGTGCTCAGCTTGCAATGATTCTTGAGGTATCCACACCAACAAAGCCGGGCAATGTTGATAGATTTCATGAGTATGCAGATACAAAGTTTGAGCACTTTCTTGCTTCTGCGGTTGGGGTTTATCCTGTTTTTAGAAGGGCATCTCAATCAAGAAGAGGTGTTGGGACACTGATAAAGGATGCGGTTCTTCAGAGTATGAAATGGCACAGCGGAGGCAATACACATTTTGGAACATTTCTTCTTTTGATACCTCTTTCAATGGCTGCTGGTGAGTTAGTGGAGAATGGAAACCTTGGGAGTAAGGGGAGCCTGTTGGTTTTGAGAGATACTGCACAGCGAATCGTCAGGTCAACAGACATGCTTGATGCACTTGAGTTCTACGAGGCTTTTAGGCTTGCAAGGGTTAAAGTGAAAAGTGTTCCCTCTCTTGATTTGAGAGATGATGAGACAGCAGAAGAGATTGTAAAGAGGGAACTAACACTTTATGACCTCATAGAGATGTCCGCACATTATGATATGGTTGCAAGGGAATGGGTGAATGGATTTTCTGTTTCTTTTGAAAGTGCGAAGCTGATAGCCGAGGAAATAAATCAAAAGTCGTTGTGGGATGCAATAACCATTACGTTTTTGAGGATTCTTGCAAAATATGGCGATACTTTTATCACAATAAAATTTGGGAATGAGGTAGCAGAGTGGACCAAAAAGAGAGCAGGAAATCTTGTTGAATTTATTGAGAAAGCCGACATCAAAAATGCAAGAAATCTCATTCAGAGCTTTGATGAGGAGTTGATAAGTAGGAAGATAAATCCAGGTAGTGTTGCGGACATCATATGTTCTGGTCTTTTTATCGCTCTCATGGGGGGGATGAGGCTCTGAGATTACTTTCAGATGGCATAAATGAGGTGATTCTCACAACAGTCTCCTCTGACGGGAGACCCAATGCCTCGCCAATGGGCATAATACTCAGAGAAGGGAAGGCAAGATTGAGAGTATATAGGGGTTCTCACACTCTCTCAAACATTCTTGAAGTTCCATATGCAGTTGCCCATATAACCTATGACCCATTGCTGTTCGTGATATGCTCGCTCTCTGATCCAGGGGAATGGGCTGGTTGGAAAACAGTAGAGGGTATAAATCTGCCACTCCTCGGTGCAGATGCAAGGCTCTATCTACGTTGTTCGGAGAAGTCCTCTTCTTCGAGTTGTGTGGTATTCGATGTAGAGGTGATTGAAGATGAGGTTTTGGGCTCTCCAAAGGCATATAACAGGGGATTTTCTGTGCTGGTAGAGGCTTGTATTCTTGCAACTCGTTATAGGGTTTTCAGAGATGAATCTATTAGAGAAAGAATAATGGATTAGCATGATATAATAGAGAAATGTGGCGGTCCAGAGGTGGTTGAAGCATATCAACTCCTTGTGGAGTAGATGGATAATTTTTTTAACAATGGGTTTGAACAGTCTTAAAGAGGTGTTAAGATGGGTATTGTATTTTATGACTTCACAGCAACATGGTGCGGTCCGTGTAGAATTCAGACTCCGGAGATAGAGAAGATAAGGGAGAAGTTTGGAGATAAAATCGAGATAAAAGAAATCGATGTGGATGAGAATAGTGAGCTTGTATCCAAGTACGGCATAACACTCATACCCACACTCATATTGGAGAAAGATGGAAAAATAGTAAAAAGATTCCATGGGGTGACGAGCGCATCAGTGCTTGAAAAGGAAATTGAGAATCTGTTAAGGTGAGAATATGTCTGAGATAGGGAAGGCTGTACGATTGGAGAGGATTGTTAATAGGAAGAGTGGCAAGACAGTCATAATTCCAATGGATCATGGCATAACGGTTGGTCCAATAAAGGGTTTGATTGACCTTCCGACCATGGTGAATATGGTTGCAGAGGGGGGCGCAAATGCGGTTTTGCAACAGAAAGGTATGGTCAGACATGGACATCGGGGTTATGGGAGAGATATTGGTCTGATAATCCACCTATCTGCATCGACATCACTTTCAGCAGACCCAAATGACAAGGTACAAGTATGCACGGTTGAAGAAGCGATTAAGATAGGTGCAGATGGTGTTTCTGTTCATATCAACATAGGAGCGAAGACAGAACCCGCCCAACTCAAGATTCTTGGCGAGGTCTCGGAGAGATGCGAGTTTTGGGGAATGCCCCTTCTTGCTATGATGTATCCAAGAGGCGAGACCATACAGAATCCGTACGATGCAGATGTTGTTGCACATGTTGCGAGGGTTGGTGCAGAACTTGGTGCGGATATTGTTAAGACGAATTACACTGGAGACCCAGACTCATTCTCAAAGGTTGTTGAAGGGTGTCCGGTACCAGTTGTGATAGCAGGAGGTCCAAAGATGGATAGCGACGAAGACGTGCTGAGGATGGTTGAAGGTGCAATGGAAGCTGGGGCTAGTGGAGTTGCAATAGGCAGAAACGTTTTCCAGCATGAGAATCCAACTCTCATAACGCGTGCCATATGTGCGATTGTGCATGAGGGTGCAACGCTGAAAGAGGCTCTTGAAATAATGAAGTGAATCAGTCCTGCGAATCAGTTAGAATTGTATTTGCTATTTCATCTCCCACATCTGAAGTGGTTGCACTTCCACCCATATCAGGGGTTCTCACACCTTTCAGTATGGTTTGTTCGATTGCCCTTATGATAGCATGAGAAGCCTCAACCTCACCCAGATGTTCAAGCATCATGGCACCAGCCCATATCGTGGCTATTGGATTCGCTCTGTTTTTCCCTTTGTATTTTGGTGCACTGCCATGGATTGGCTCGAACATGCTCGTTCCCTCGGGATTTATATTTCCACCGGGTGCAAACCCGAGTCCACCCTGAATCATCGCACCAAGATCGGTTATTATGTCGCCAAACATGTTTGGCGTCACAACAACATCAAACCACTCAGGATTCTTTACGAACCACATTGTAATCGCATCAACATAATTGAAGTCTGTCTTCACATCTGGATAGTCTTTGGATATTTCCTCAAACACTTCTCTCCAGAATCCATAGATATCTGTGAGAACATTTGCCTTGTCAACGCTTGATAAGTGTTTTTTCCTTTTTCTTGCAAGTTCAAATGCGTATTTGATTATTCTCTGCGTTCCCCTCTTCGTTATCATTCCCAGTTGATATGCTATTTCATCTGTGTGTGTTTCTATATCAAGTCCAAACTTCACACTGTACATCGACCTAACAACTTCAAGCTCATCATGGGAGAGTCCTTGTTTGCATCTTCCCCCTACTCCAATGTAGAAATCTTCTGTGTTCTCTCTCACAACCACAAAATCTATGTCCTCTGGACTTTTGTCTCTCAGAGGTGTCCATACGCCTCTCAACAATTTCACAGGTCTGAGATTTATGTACTGGTCAAAATGGAACCTGAGTTTTAGCAGAATCCCTTTTTCAAGGATTCCGGGTTGCAATCTGTCATCTCCAATCGCACCGAAGTATATCACCTTATATTTTGATAGTTCTCGGAGAGTGTCTTACTCATCAGTTCTCCGGTTTTGAGATAATGCTCCGCACCATGAGGGAATTCTATCCATTCCACATCGAAACCAAACTTCTCGCCAGCAGCATCGATTACCTTCATTCCTTCTCTGATGACCTCTGGACCAATACCGTCTCCCGCTATCACAGGTATTTTATACATGCTGAACCTCCCTTTTTGCGAATTCTATCAATCCACCTGCATCGACTATCTTCCTTATAAAGTCTGGCAGTGGTGTTGTTGGATAACTTTCAGATTTGGTTATGTTTGTTATAATGCCTTTTTCAAAGTCTACTTCAAGTTCATCCCCATCTTCTATTTTATCGGTGTGATGACACTCGAGAACGGGCAACCCAATGTTTATGCAGTTTCTGAAGAATATCCTTGCAAACGACTTTGCAATCACACACGATATCCCACACCCTTTCAGTGCAAGTGGGGCATGCTCTCTTGATGAGCCGCATCCAAAATTCTTGCCAGCCACCACAAAGTCTCCCTTTTTCACTCTCTTGGAAAATTCAGGTCTCACCCCTTCAAATGTGTGGGGAGCAAGTTCCTCAGGTGTGTTCAGCACAAGGTATCTACCGGGTATGATTGCATCTGTATCCACATTGTCTCCAAATTTCCAAGCTCTTCCCATGCGGTTCATGTAATTTGTGAAGTACATAAAAACATAACGTTATGTTGCAATCCTGTAATTACCGTAGGTTGGCATGTATATCATACCTTCTTCTCTTAGCTTTCTGAGGATTTCCTTCACCCTGTCCTCATCAATCCCTTGTTTCTGAGCCTCTGTCAGAATATCCTTCTCAGATGCCATACCACCTTCAGATGTCAGTTCTTTTATTATGTCTATCACAATCTTCACCCTATCCCTCTGTGTTTTGCTCTGTCCCACTGTGAGAATATCGACGTCCAGCCTCCCTGTTTCTGGGTCTTTTGCAACCTGATTCAGAGAACGCTCCACTATCTTTATGGTCCTTCTTGCATCTTCCACGGTTATTTTGTCTGAGAGCCTCATTCTTGCAGATGCCTCGGCAATCCTGACAAGAGCCTCGAGTTGGCGAGCAGTCACGGGTATGGGTGCCCCCTCGTCCCTGCCCTCTGCCCTCAGTCCAACATAGAACTCCTTCAAAAGTTCTATTGCCTCTTTTTCCATAACTGGGAAGATTGTCCTTCTGGAATATGCTATGTACTTTCTGAGGAGCTCGGGAGGTATCTCTGGTTTTATGATATCCAGAACTCCTTCAAGATTCTCTCTAACAGATGGGTCTATCTTGCTTCTTTCAATCAGTTCGCCCGCATAGTGTGATGTGAGTATATGGGATGATAACTCCGAATCCTTTTCCGCATCTGGATAGTCCTGCATCACGAATATTAAATCGAACCTTGATAAAAGGGCAGGTGGCATGTTTATTTGCTCTGCGACGGGAGAGTAAGGGTCAAATCTGCCAAACTTTGGGTTTGCAGCACCGAGTAATGCACATCTTGATTTCAGGGTTGCGAGTATTCCTGCCTTTGCAACACTTATTGTCTGCTGTTCCATTGCTTCATGAAGTGCACTTCTATCCTCTGCATCCATCTTATCCAGTTCATCAACCGCTGCAATCCCCTTGTCAGCCATCACAAGGGCTCCAGCCTCAAGAGTCCATCTCCCATCTCCAAATTCGTCCTTCACTGCGGTTGCTGTAAGTCCTGCTGATGTTGTTGATTTTCCACTTGTGTATATTCCACGTGGAGCAAGCTGTTTCACATATCTCAGAAGCTGACTTTTTGCAATTCCCGGGTCTCCCACCAGTAGAATGTGTATGTCTCCTCTTATGTAAGTCCCGTCTGGAAGATGTTTTGGAATGCCTGAGAACAACTGGAGTGCAATGGCTTCCTTGATATCGTCGTATCCGTATATGGATGGCGCTATTGATCTGACTATCATCTTGTCAATGTCAGGATTTTTGGCAAGTTCCTTTATTTTTTGAATATCTTCTTCACTCATTTCAAGCTCCTCAAACTCCTGCTCCCTCACCTCTATGGACACTCCCTCGAGTGCAAGGTCATAGAGTATGCTCCTCCGCTGTTGCGACCCTCTCGGGCGTATCCTAAGTATTCCCACCACCACTATTCTATCTCCCGGATTCACAATCCCTGCGAGGTCATCTTCAAGCTCAACATCTATCACTTGGGGCTGCTCTCCTCCTCTTAGTTCCTCTGGCGCTTCTTGGATTCTCAGTTTCTGTGCATTCGTGAATTTGCTCCCTTTTGGCAGAAAAATAAATCTCTTACCATCACATTCTTCGTTTCTGCATTTTTCTGGCTCTTTTAATTCGTTCCCATCTTGCTCTACAAAGAATTCATGTCCACATTTTGTACATCTGAATAAAGCTTTGGTGACCTTTGGACGTACTTCAGTTGCCTTTCTCACAAGACCCTCAACCGCTACAAGTTTATTTATGTGCTCGCTTCTCAACTCCCTTACCATGAATGACCTCAGTTTTGGAAGCCCCACAATACGAAGATATGCATCATCCAGACTGATTTCTCCGTAATGAAATTCTCTTAAAGCTTGTTTTGCATTTTCAAGTGAGACATCAGGAAAATCGAGTAGCTCCTCTGCCAGTTCCGTGTCAAAGAATTCTACATCACAGTAGCGAATCCACAGACTCTTTTTCTTGGGATACTCAACTAACAATTCGTCTATCTCTCTCTGGTAGTATTCCTCCAAGAAATGGAGCCATCTCGTGGGTGATGATACTATTGTGCTTGCCATCACATCAATAATAAACAACATTTAATAAATGGTTTGTGTGTTAAGAGGGGTACTATGAAAGTGGTTGTGATATCTGGAAGTCCGAGGAAGAATGGGAACTGTGAAAAGATGGCGAGAGACTCTCTTGAAGAGATATCCAAGAACGGCATCGATGGTGTTTTTGTATCGCTTGCAGAACTGAACATACTGCCTTGTAATGCATGTGAGCACTGCTCCAAAGAAAAGAAATGCCCTATAGACGATGACATGGCAGAGGTTTATGAAGTCCTTGAGAGTGCCGATGGAATTGTGGTAATATCTCCGGTTTATTTTGGGGGTGTAAGCTCTCAACTCAAAGCTCTCTTTGATAGGACTCTCCTTCTAAGAAAGAATGGGCTCCTCTTGAAGAACAAAGTAGGTGGTGCTGGTGCAGTCGGGCGTTCGAGGAATGGTGGGCAGGAATTGACGATTCAGAGCATACATGCGTGGATGCACATCCATGGGATGGTGATTGTGGGGGATGATAATCACTTTGGTGCAACAGTCCAGCATCCATATGAAGAAGATGAGTTTGGAAAGCAGACATTGATCAGAATGGTCAGAAAGGTGTGTGAGGTTGTAAATGCAAATGTAAAGGCGAAGTCGCAAGGTTTCAAATAAAAATAAAAATAAATATGTTGAATCCGTAGTTTTAAGTATGAGCATTGATGATGTGTTGAGGAACTTACTTGAAGAAATAAAAGAGAACCTACCTACTTCAACGCTTTTAAGGGGACTCGAGCTCACAGAGGATATTGTGGGGCGCTCTTCCATCCCGAGAACTCTGGATTTTGTAAGAGAGATGCTGTATCACGAGGAGGACGAAGTGGCTTTCTTGTCTCTTAAAATACTGAGAAAGGCAAGCAGAAGCGAGTCAGAGGAAAGTATCAAGCCAGTTGAAAGCATCGAAGAAGTTGACGAGGTAGAACAACCAAAAGAGGGGATAGAAGAAGAGGTAGAGGAAGCTGTGGATATTGCCAGACCACCGAAGAAGTTTGAGTTAAAAGCTCCAGAAATTACAAATGTGTATTCACTTGATGAGGAAGATGTCGAAGACCTTGAGAAAAAGATAAAAGAAATGAAGGAGAAATATGTCGAATAATTTATTAGTGAATTGTCGATTCGCACTTCTCAATGGAATAATAAAAACAGAATCCATCACCTTTATTATAATTCAACCACAAAAGATTTAAAGAAGATAATTAAAATACCTATCAAAGCCCAAGATACGTTAGGGTTTAGGTATCCGACAATCAACGAGATGATTGTCAGGTACAGAAAAGGAGGTGTAAAAAGAAATGAGTAGATTGACGATGGCACTTGCGGTATTGGTATTATTTGCTTTAGTAGCCGTGCCAGCAAGTGCTACAGAAGTTTCAGAGCTTGAAATAAGAAGCTCTGTACAGGATGCCACAGCAGCCAACATTGCCACATTCACAATAACAGCAGACGACTTCGCAGCATTTTGGTATGACATCGACGACGGAGTATCAAGTGAGGTTCTGTACTATGATAACGGAGCAGGTGCATCCAACCCCAATGGACCTCTCGGTCTTGCAGCAGGCGGTTCCAACGTGATTGATGAGGATGAGCTGTACTACCTGAGTGCACCACAGCAGGTCGATTCCGAGATCGGTCTTGCTTTTGCAGATGCAAATGGCAATGATAAAATTGATCCAGGTGAGACGTTCGTACCAGAGGATGCTGATATTGCAACCTACTACAAGATAGGGCTCTTTGGAGATGAGTACGTTGCACTTGACGGAGACCCAAGCGAACTCGCCAAACTCATAATCGAGTTCGACAGCTCTGACAAGAAGACACTCCAGACTGGTGAGGAGTGGGAGCTTGGAGAGGGCTTGTCACTCGTGCCAATGCAGATCGACCTTGACGGTGAGAAGGTCTGGCTCCAGCTGAAGAAGAACGGAGTCGAGATTGACTCCGAGGTCATAGATGCAAGCTCTTCAGCAACCGACTTGCAGAGGACCTATGTGTATGAGGACGACGATGACCGTGCGATATTCTACTGCTATGTGGATGCTGTGTTCCGTGGAACCGAGTCCAACATCGTACAGCTCAAGTACGTGTTCCTGAGAAGCGACGACGTGATGGAGCTTGACACTGGCGATGACTATGGCGTGTTTGAGATTAAGAGCTTCTCGTACACAGTGCCAG
>QMVI01000025.1 GCA_003661015.1 Methanosarcinales archaeon
ATAGCGTAAATAAGCGTCCAGCATCACTGTGAACTTGCCGGGGGCACCAGGACATGGGATAGGCATCTTTGGAGTTAATATGATTATCCGTCCCTTATCAAAAGTTTTCACAAGTTTCCCAAGTTTAAGAGCGTCCTCTATCGATGTGTAAAACGTGTTGAAATCGTTTAAAAGGCCCGGAACACTTTCCACATCAGCTTGGCATCCCGTTGCAATTACGAGGTAATCATAGGAATAACTCCTACCACTTGCAACAGTCACTTTTCGATCTGCCAGATCCACACTTTTTACCTCTCCATCTCTTCCAAATACCCCCTTTACTCTCGGACTAATCACTTTCTTCCTTGACATAGTCAGATCTTCCGGTGTATACAGCCCAAAAGGAATGAAAGTGAAACCGCCTTGGAATACATTCACGTCATTCTTGTCCAGTATTGTTATTTCTACCTCACCCTTGGCGATCTCCTTTCTGAATTCTCTTGCCAGTTTGTTTGCTACCGCCGACCCTCCAAGACCAGCACCCAAAATCAAAACTTTTTTTGACATCTTTATACCTCCTTGCAAAAACTAAAAAGCACCTCCATTAGACTAGACTACTCTTTTCCCAATTTCTATACATTTGTATATAAAAGTTTTTCTACATTTGTACATAAATAACAAAACAACCATAGGCTTTTATAAGAAATTTGTATATATTATCATCGGAATATATATTCCGATAGCAGACATCTTAGAAATCCCCCAACAAGGGCTCCCGCCAAAGCACTCACATAGCAACTTCTAGCAGCACTCTACACCATCTCACAACCCACCTCCAACTGATACTCCATCCAAATCAATGGCAAGTCATTTTGCTGTCAGAAGGGGAAAGGAGTGTGTAAATTGTGACTCTGTAAGAGGATATGCATTTATGACATTTATGACATTCATGAGAGAGCTTGAAAGCGAGTTTATACAGAACTGGGATTTGATGTGCATGAAAAATGACAACGGAGCTAGGGGTGGTTTTGCAACCCTCATGGAGGGAAAAATTACAACCCTCCGAGAAGTAGACTGAAACCTCATAGAACCTATTTCAGAGAGAACGAAAGATTATTTGGAATCCCGGTGGAAAAGCTTCTAATGGTGGAGGGGAAGATAAGAAAACCATGGGAGGTTTATAGAAAAGTGTAGTAGAAGTTTCCCAAATAAGGCTCTTCAATCGTTAAATGCTCTTGGATAATCATGAGAGGTGATAAAAATGAGTAAAAATAAAAAAGAAAAAATATTTGAAGTGATAGAGGAGAAAAATGTGAGTTTTGTAAGACTGCAATTCGTTGACATCGAGGGAATACCAAAGAACGTTACCATACCAGTTGCTCAATTGGAAAAAGCAATAGAGAATGGAATAGGTTTTGACGGCTCTTCTATCAAGGGCTTCGTTAGGATAGAAGAATCTGATATGCTTCTGCGTCCTGATTTAGATACGTTTACAATACTGCCGTGGACTGTGAATAGCGAGTGTGAGGCAAGGTTGATATGTGATGTGTGTCTCCCAGATGGCACACCTTTTGAAGGGTGTCCAAGATATGTTCTGAAAAGGAATCTTGAAGAAGCTGCTAAGATGGGATACATTATGAATACTGGACCTGAGATGGAATTTTTTATATTCAAGAGAGAGAATGGTGAGCCAACTACAAAGCCCCAGGATTATGGAGGGTACTTTGATCTTGCCCCCATAGACCTCGCCGAGAACATAAAGAACATCATTGTAAGAGTACTGGAGGAAATGGGCTTCAGCGTGGAGGCATCTCATCATGAAGTTGCATATGGTCAGCATGAGATTGACTTCAAATATGATACCGCTCTGAATACCGCGGACAATGTCATAACATTGAAGTACGTTGCAAAGACCATAGCTCTAAAGAATGGACTTCACGCAACATTCATGCCGAAACCAATTTTCGGAATCAATGGCTCTGGTATGCACACTCATGTCTCACTTTTCAAGGGAGATGAGAACATATTCTATGACCCGAATGAGCCAGATGGTATAAGCGATGTGCTGAGATACTTCGTGGGTGGAGTACTCTCCCACATAAAGGCAATCACTGCTGTAACGAATCCAACTGTGAATTCATATAAGAGACTCGTACCTGGATATGAAGCTCCTGTATACATCACATGGTCTGGACCAAATCGCAGCTCTCTCATACGAGTACCTGCGGGAAGAGGTAAGAGTACGAGGATTGAAATAAGAAGCCCTGATCCGTCATGTAATCCATATCTTGCGTTTTCGGTAATACTGGCTGCAGGTCTCGATGGTATAAAGAACAGAATCGAACCGCCACCGAGAGTAGATATGAACATATATGAACTGAGTGAGGAAGAGAAAAAATCGCTTGGTATAGATTCTCTGCCGGAGTCTCTTGAAAAAGCTGTTGAGTATTTGAAAGAAGATGAACTGATAAAAGAAGCTTTGGGGGAACATGTGTATAATGACCTCATAAAAGCCGAAATGATGGAATGGAATGCCTACAATGCTACAATTCATGATTGGGAGATTGAAAGGTACATAAACAAGTACTAAATTCAAAAATAATAAATAAAAATTTATTTTAATTTTTATTTTTCAATTCATTTCTTACAGCTTTTTCCATCAAATCAGTCGGAGGTTCAATTCCTGTCCATATTCTGAAAGACTCTGCGCCCTGATATACCAGCATCTTTACACCATCAATTGTCTTTGCCCCAACTTCCCTTGCATCTCTCAACAGCCTCGTTTCGACAGGATTATAGACAATATCAAACACAACTTTGGTGGGGTCAAGCAATCGTTTTGGTACCAAGCTTTTATCTTCTCGCATCCCAACACTGGTGGTATTTATTATTATGTCTGCCCATCTCACCAGTTGAGGCAATTTATCTAGGCCAGAATATTCCGTTCCCAGCCTATCACAGATCTCCTTTGCTTTACTCACTGTTCTATTTGCTACGACCACTTCAGCACCTTTTATATGCAGGATATAAGAAATCGCCCTATGAACACCCCCTGCCTCTATTATCAGTACTTTTGTTCCTTTGACCTCCACGCCCGCCTCTTTCAAAGAACGATATGCCCCTGTTGCATCTGTATTAAATCCTTGTATCTCAGAATCGAATTTTATTGTATTGACTGCACCTATCTGAGATGATATCTTATCTGGTGTACAGAACTTCATAACTTCGACCTTATGAGGTATTGTTATATTAAGTCCCAAAAAGCCGAGTGCCTTTGCCCCCACTACTGCATGCCCAAGTTCCTCTGGCAAAACATCGAATGCAAGATATTCAACATCCAAACCCAAATACTTCAACACAGCATTATGCATGGTGGGTGATAGCGAATGATGAACTGGGTGTCCTATGATCCCTATCAATCGTTTCATATATCCTTTGTTTTGATGCAGTTTTAAGTATTTTGCCCCACTCACAAACTCTCAAATAAAATAATTTTGTATTTTTAATATAATTGGATATAATTTTTAGTTATATATTTAGATCACTAACATTTAATTTACAAAAATACATAATTAAAAATTAAAGTATTATTATTAATATTGATATAATTCTTAAGCACATATATTATGTTTTCATGGAAGTTGCACGATTGTAATAAAATCTAGACATTTTTATTATTGGCGGTAATAATCATGGATCTTCTTCTATTTGCATCCGTTTTAGTATCATATATTCACATATAATGTGGAATAAAAAGTATTCTGGGTAAGATTTTGTGAGAGCTTTATTCCAAATTATATAACAATATACTTACTCTGTTCTCTATAACCCCCCCTATTCATGCAAATTTCTCGTCAGAGAACCTATTGAAAATTTGTTATTATATAATTTGGAATGAAGAATCCAATAGAAAAGCACATATAAAAGATTAAATAAAAAATTTATTATAATTATGTTTTCTTTCTGATACTTAAACAAAAACATTAGAAAATAAAATTATAATTAATCACATATTAAAATGTTAATAGTAAAAAATATTTTTTATTTGTATATCTATTATACTAACATAAAATTCAAAATACAAATAATATTTTAAAATAAAGAAATATACAATTATATTATTAATCTTATTTTAATTTTTTAGGATTTTTTGTCTGTGATTAGAAAGAAAGAGAGTTAAAGCGAATATGTTTGACAAATCAAAAAATTAAAATAATACATAACCTTAGGTGGAAATATGGTATCTTATAGTTGGCTGGTGGGATATATAATCCTCACACTTGCATCTCTTGTAAGTCTGATTGGAATGAGATATGTATGGGGGGCGAGAAAATCATAAAGATTGAGAATCTCAATCTGCATGTAGATGGTTTTTCCTTGTCTAATATCAATCTATTCGTTGATACAGAATATTTTACGATTCTTGGGAGAACAGGGTCTGGAAAAACCCTTTTGCTTGAATGTATTGCAGGTCTGAAAACTCCAAACTCAGGAAGAATAAGTTTGATGAATAAAGACATAACAAACTTGAAGCCAGAAAAGAGATGCATAGGCTATGTGCCACAAGATTATGCACTTTTCCCTCACATGAGTGTTGAAAAAAACATAAAATTTGGTATCATCATGAGAAAAATGCATCCTGATAAGGTTAAAAGGATTTCTGATCACTTGGATATTTCTCATCTTTTAGGGCGGTCTGTGAGAGATCTTAGTGGTGGAGAGAAGCAGAAAGTTGCACTAGCTAGAGCGCTTGTGCTTGAACCGAAAGTTCTACTTCTCGACGAACCGACTGCAGCCCTTGACAAACAGACGAAAGAAGAGATATGGAAAGTCCTGAAAGAGGTAAGAGAATATATGGACATAGCAGTCATACATGTGACACATGACTTTGAAGAGGCTTTTGCACTTGGCGACAGGATTGCGGTGATGGAAAATGGAAAAATAATACAAGAAGGTGTGCCTGAAAAAGTTTTTAGAGAGCCAATGGATGACAGAATCGCGAATTTCCTTGGTGCGAGAAACATCATCGAGGGCGAGGTCGTTGATGTACTAGAAGATGTTGTGAATGTATCATGGAATGGATATATCCTAGAAATACCAAAAAATAATTTTAGTTTTTCAATCAAAGATCGTATAAAGTTATGCATACGTCCAGAAGATGTTCATATAGTCCGAGAAGACATACCATCAAGACGGCGAGAAAATCAACTTATTGGCAGAATCATAAAAGTACTTCCACGAGGTGCTTTTGTTACGATGTTTGTTGGGGTAGGTTCAGAAGAGCGTGTGGTGGATGTTCCAACTCATGTCTATGAGAAACTTGGATTGTTTGAAGATAAGGAAATAAAAATATCGCTTAAAAAGGATAGATTGCACTGTATGGGGGCTGTTGAATGATATTGGAAGAAATAAAAAGAAAATTCATTGAGGTTGCAGAAGACTTGCTTGACGAAGATATAAAGATCAGGTCAAAACCGTTATCACCATCAGAGGCGATAGGAGAGCCCACAAGGAAAGACTTTCCAATTCTCAGAGGAAAAGAAGTTCTCATGCAGGCAGAGTTTAAAGATGCGGTGGGACAAGCTTTCACATCAATGCCTGGAAACTATGAAGGCACATTGCGAGAAGTTGTCTCTCTGCCATTGTCAAACGACTTTGAAAGAGCGATTCTCGTTGCATCTATGAATGCTGTTCTCAGATATTTGGGTATGATAAACAAAACCATCCACTGCAAGAATGATGGACCTGAGCTTTGTGGTATGAAAATTTCCAAAATGATTGAAGAGGAATTTGGTAGCTGTACCCTTGGAGTAATTGGACTTCAACCCGCCATTGTCGACCACTGTACAAGAAGAATGAACGTTTTGGTCTCAGATTTGAGCCCCTCCAACATAGGAAAAACAAAGTTTGGCGTTAAAGTACTTGATGGAGAATATCCCGAGGAGATTGTTAAAAGCTCAGATGTACTGCTGGTGACCGGAACAACTGTTGTCAATGGAACGATTGACAGGATAATGGAGTTGGCAAATATGTATCAAAAGCCCATACTGTTTTATGGAACAACCATTTCAGGTCCTGCATACTTGATGGGATGGAAAAGAGTTTGCCCAGAATCAACTTGAAGTGGTAGTTCACGCCACTGTCCGTAGGAAGTTCTCACACAATATTTATTATATAGAATGTAAGATAAGTTTATTCGTAATAGGAGAGGTAAGAATATGGCAAGAGATCCAACTGGTATCTTGGGGTTTGATGAGCTTATTGAGGGGGGGCTGATACCAAATAGAGTTTATCTCGTGAGTGGCCCTCCTGGTTCGGGGAAAACAACATTTGGAGTTCAATTTCTTTCATATGGTGCGTTGAGAGGTCAGAAGGGAATATATGTGACGTTGAGTGAGACCCCCAAAACAATAATCGAGGATGCATCCCGCTACAACTTCAAAGTACCCCAACTACTAAAAACAAAGAAGCTGATGTTTCTTGACCTCGGTCCCCAAATGGAATATGGATATGTAGACGAACTTCACACCCTAATATCACCAACTTCCTCTGAGGGTGAAGAGGATGTTGCTCCTGAGTTGGATGCTCCCCAACCTGCCGAGATATTCAAAAAAATCAAGAGCTACGTGGATGCAAATAACGTGAGGAGACTGGTGATTGACTCGATTAATGCAATAAGATTCACATCATACCCGCAAGCAAGGGCAGAGAAAGAAATAAACCGGTTCATAAGAAATCTGAAAAAGTTGGGATGCACAACACTCCTTCTCTCCGAGATGATTGATATGGATATATATCCACCAGAGCAATTTGCATCTCATGGGGTGTTCCTCCTTCACAATTTCCTCCTCGGAGGGGAGATGACAAGGGCGATTCAGATTCTCAAGATGAGAGGGACAAAGCACGATTGCAATATGAGGCGTCTTGCATTCACCCCAGATGGAATTAGAGTGCTTGAAGTTTTAAAGTGATATCATGAGTAAAAAAGTACCCGCTGTATTGGTTCAGTGTTATAAACTTGGGTTTGAAGTAGGCTATCATGGACACTCAGAAATTGGATGGGTGGGTCAAAGATACGCTTCACTCCTTAATATCGCATCACGCATGGGCCTTGAAAATCTGGCAATTGAATATTATGAAAAGGGGAAAAAAGACGGTGTTTTGAAGAAAAACTACGACATCCATTCGAGGTTCTATAAACAGAAAATGAAGGAAGAGGCACAGAAAAAACCCAAGCTGTTATGGTCCCTTGAAAAAATGTTAATGGATGCGAGGTTTGAAGGCATATCCCCAACATCACTGAAACCTCTGTTCATGAGATCACCACCTCTTCTTGACGTTGCCAGAGTTCTTAGAATACCCCGGAATTTGTTTGGATTAAAACACGTCAATTTCATGAGACTGAAGAAATAAAAGAAAATTAAATTAAATTAAATAAAAGAAATAATCATTTTTCCTCTCTTATCTTTAGAAACGGATAATCGCTCAGTCTTTCAAGTTCTTCCACTTTTTTCGCCCTCTCTGCCACTGCCCTCTTCATGACATCTATGAGTTTTTTGTTTTCAATCGGCTTTGTCAAGTAGTCAAAAGCACCCCTTCTAACTGCTTCGCTTGCAGTCTCAATGGTTGGCTATCCTGTGAGGATAACAACTGGAACAGCAAGCTCTGAGATTTCTATGTGTCTGAGAACATGCATGCCATTCTTGCCGGGCATTACTAAGTCGAGAAGTACAACATCAATTGGCTCTGTTGATAATTTGTATATGCCCTCATCTGCATTCTGAGCTTCCAAAACCTCGAACCCCTCCCTCTCTAATACTATCCTTAAAGCCTTTCTCAACTTGGGTTCATCATCAACGATGAGTACCCTCCTACCCGATGCTATGGCGGTTGATGCCCTACCTTCAAGAGGCAGTTTTACTGTGAGTGAGGAATACTCTCCCTCCTTAGACTCGACAAGGATCTCTCCCCCATGTGCTTTTACGATGTTATGTGCAATCGAGAGACCGAGGCCGGTTGCTTCTTCACTCTGTTTTGTTGTGAAGAATGGATCAAATATATGCTCTATAATGTCTTTGGACATTCCGATTCCATTGTCCCTGATCTCAATACTCACGTATATTCCTTCTTTCTTTGTTCTGACTATTATCTTCTTGTTTTCATGGGTTTCTGGATATTTTTCGTTGAGAGCATATATCGAGTTAGTCAGTATGTTGAAAAATACTTGCATCATGTGTTCAGGCTGACACAATACTTTTGGAATTGGATGTAAGTCCTTTTCTACTTTTATCGATGACACCTTAAACTCATGGGAAAGAACTGAAAGTGTTTTTTCCAGTATGATGTTTAAATCAACTTCCTTTAGCTCTTTCTCTCCCTTTCTTGAGAACTCCAAAAGTTCTGCAACAATTCTTTTTATTCGGAGAGCTGCCTGTTCAATCTCATTAAGCATTTCCATCTTCTCTTCTTCATCGATATCATCTTTGAGCAACCATGTGTAGTTCAGAATTATTGTGAGTGGGTTGGTAATTTCATGTGCAACGCCCCCCGCAAGCATTCCAACAGAGGCAAGCCTGTCTGAGTGTGATAGTCTGTCTATGAGTTTTTTCCTCTCCTTCTCAGCAAGAGTTCGTTCGGTCACATCGACAATTGTCCCAACCCTCACCCTCTCTTCGCCATAGTTGGTAGAATATTCATACAGCTCACAATAAACAATTGAACCATCTTTTTTCACAAGTCTTATAGGAAATCCCTGACCCTTTTCATATGATTTTCGGAATTCATGTAGAGATGGCTTATCATCCGGATGCACGAGGTTTTCAAGAGACTTCCCAAACAGTTCTTCTTTGAAGTATCCAACCATCGAAGCCATGGCATCACTGACATACTTAAAAACTCCCCCACGTTCCATGTACACGCCAAGTGCTTCATTCTCAGAGAGCATCATAAACAGTTCCTCGGACTCACGCCTCATCTTTTCTTCCTCAATGAGGTGGAGTGCTATTCCAAGGTCGTCTGTTAGCCCTTCGAGTAATCCCCTTTCTTCATCGTCCAGTATGATAGATATATCATCGACATACACGTTCAATGCACCATATACCCTACCCTCAAAGGCAATGGGTATGGATATGCTCGAGATAGGAAGGTGAGGATATTCGGGGCTAACGACCAGTTTATTTTCCCTTATTGCTTTACATACTGGGTCAGTACTTTCGGCATCCTTCCAACAGAGATTTACCCCAGACAATTCCTCTTTTCCATCCCCAGAATATGCTACTGGAACAACGGTTCCAGAGGGGTCTTTCAGAGCAACCCACACAAGTCTGTATCCCCTTAACGAGTTCAAAAGCTCACAGACCCTCTGAAGAAGGCTGTCTCTATCCCTCTCAACAACTATCAACTGGTCTATCAATCTTATTGTGCGAAGAAGTTCATTTGCACGTCTTTGACCGTTTTCTGCCTTTTTCAAAAGCTCTGCATCAAGAGATGCTCTTAAAGCAGCAGATGCATGCTCTACCAGCTGATTTACAATTTTAACATCATCTTTGTCAAACTCTCCAACGAGAACAACCACACCAGCAGTTTCTTTACCAAATTTAAGGAGTGAATGGATAACCCCCTCGGAGGATGGAGTTTTCTGCTTTAGTAGTACCTCATTCACAATCTCCCTCAATCTCTTCTGCTTCTCTTCATCTACATTTGTCGGAAATACGAATTCTCTTTCTATCTCACCATACCTCATTACAAGCATGCCGTATGATGCGCCTGTAAGTTTGCTTGCCCCTTCAATCACCTCTTCTGCCACC
>QMVI01000026.1 GCA_003661015.1 Methanosarcinales archaeon
CGATAATGAAGCGGTTGTGCTATCAAGAGCACCCTACATAGACAGGATGGACGAGATAGTGGCTTGTGGGGAGGTTCTCGCCTCTATCAGGTTCAATCCGTTCAAGATGAAATGGGAGATTGTACCGAGGATAGGCGGTGCTTTGAGAATGGACTTGAAAAAGGGATATGTGGAGGTGGATGAGGGTGCGGTTGAACCGATTCTGGCAGGGGGTAGTGTTCTTGCGGTCGGCGTGGTGCACGCCCATCCCGACATAAAAAAGGGAGATGAGGTCGTTGTTCTGTGTGGAGGTGAGGTGGTGGCATGTGGAAATGCGAGGATGGACGGTACCGAAATGGTGGGGTCAAGGGGCATAGCTGTGAAGGTGAGATGGAGGAACAGGTCTGGAAGAAAAGATGTGCCAGAACCGGTTGAGATGGACGATGTTAGAGAGAGGATGGTCGAGGCGAATTCCCGTGTTATTGAGAACATCGAGAAAGAGGCAATCTCATTCATAAGAAACGTGTCAAAGATGTCAGAATTCCTGACCGTATCTTATTCGGGTGGGAAAGATAGCCTTGCGGTACTCATACTCTGTTTAAAAGCACTTGACAGAGTGGATATTCTGTTTACAGACACTGGTCTCGAATTTCCAGAGACGATTGAGAATGTTGAGGCGGTTGCAGAGAAGTACGGAATAAAAATCTTGAAAAGTGTTGCAGAGGACTCTTTCTGGAAGAATCTCGATAGATTTGGTCCCCCTTCTGTTGAATACAGGTGGTGCTGTAAGGTCTGCAAGCTCGGACCCATATCGAAACTCATCGCAGAGAACTATCCAGAGGGGTGTGTGTCGTTCATAGGTCAGAGGAGGTACGAGTCTGAGACAAGGGCGAGAAGTAAGCGTGTGTGGAAAACACAGTGGATAGGAAATCAAGTTGGAGCTTCACCTATTCAGAACTGGTGTGCACTTCACGTCTGGCTCTACATATTTGCAAACAACGCACCATACAATCGATTGTACGAGCTGGGATTCGAGAGGATTGGGTGCTGGCTGTGTCCTTCGTCCAGTTTATCCGACTTTTTGGAGGTTGCCACCCGATACCCTGAGATGTGGGATAGATGGCATTCCTATCTCAAAGAATATGCAAAGGTCAACGGCTTGGATGAAAAATGGGTTGAGCTTGGGATATGGAGATGGCTCAATCCACCCAGAGAATTTGTAGAGGTGATGAAGAAGAGGGAGATGACGAAGAGGGGGATGGAGACCACATCTCAAGTGAGCACATCCCAACCATCACGAACTCCACCCTCATCCATCACACTCTCTTTGGTCTCGGGTGTCAGACCTTGTGTGGGTGGGGTGAGTGCAGAGGGGAGGTTCAGTAATTTCGATATGAACCTCGTGAGGGAGAGCGGTCAGCTCAGAACTCTCGGGAAGGTTGTTGATGGAGGGAGTTTCGTTGTTGTGTACAGCAAAACATCCCCCTCCACCATTCACATCTACAAGAACGGTGTTGTTATTGCAAGGGCGGAGAGTGAGGAGAGAACGAAAAGCGTACTCGAACTTGTTGAAAAGGTTGTTAGAAGAGCATACGAATGTACGGGATGCGGACTCTGTAAGAGCCACTGCAAGGTTGGGGCGATTGAGGTAATGGAGAGGGCGGTGATAAACGAGAGGTGTGAAGGGTGTGGTGCATGTCTGAGAGGGTGTCCAATCATGATGCACGATGTACTGCCGATTACCGAACCGAGTGAGTGAGAGTATGAAGAGCGAGAGTATGAAAATTAGTTCTGCCAGTGATTATGTTCTGGATTATGTTCTGCTAATCGCTATCTCGAGTTTCTTCCCCTCTATGTCCCACTCTTTTTTGTAATCCCCATCAACCCCACCAACAGTGATTGCAAAGTTCTCCGCTCTTACCTCTCCTGCTATGAAGTCCTTCCCTCCCTCAACCAGTTCCACAATCCTCTCATCCTGGACAGATATCATCACGCCAATGTTTTCATCGATGTCAAGCCCCATCTCCTTCCTCATTTCCTGAACCCTTCTGATTATCTCCTTTGCGTAGCCCTCTCCCTCGATTTCGGGCGTGAGGTTCGCATCTATGTACACAACCCCACCATAAAATTCAGATGAAAAGACGTTCTCAGGTACCTCATAAACGAGTTCGACCATCTCCGAACTTATATCAAATCCATGATAATTCACACTTCCCTTGCTCACAAGCTCTTTAATCGCATGTATGTCCATTTTCCTTATCGCATCCACAACCTGTTCTGTCTCTTTCTTATACACCGGACCTATCCTGTCAAATCGCGGGTTTATCCGAGGCAAAAGACCTTCCCATGTTTCGCCCGGCTTCAACACCTCGAGCGATTTCGTATTACACTGGGCTATCAAGACGTGTTCGAGTCTCTTGCAGGCTCTAACAACCTCTTCACTGCTGGGTGCAACAACCACCTTCAAAATCGGCCACCTGAGTTTTCTCTTTGCTCTCTGTCTTGCATTGAGAACCGCTTCAACCACATCTCTCACGGTGTCCATATCCTTCTCAAGCTCATTATCTATAAGCGAGGGGTCTGCTTCCACATAACCATTCATATGAACCGACGTCGGAGCATCATCTCTCACACCCCGCACAAGGTTCTGGTACATCTCCTCTGCAATATGTGGCACAAAAGGTGCAAGCATGATGGACAGCTTTGTCAGAACTTCATAAAGTGTGATGTACGCTGCAATCTTATCTGGGTCATCACTCTCCCTCCATGTCCTTGGTCTCACGAGCTGAATGTACCATCTCGAGAGGTCTTCAAGCACGAAGTTCAGAAGTACCCTGACAGAACGGTGGAGATGGTAGGTCTCTATTCCCTCCACCACCTCTCTGATGGTCGTGTTCAACTTTGAGATAATCCATCTGTCCTCTTCTCTCAGACTTGCTCCAGTCAGTGAATACTTGAGTGGGTCAAAATCATCAAGCACCATGTAAGGGAGCGGGAATCTGTACGCATTCCACAGAACATTCAAAGCCCTGTTTATATTTCCGACTTCTTCCCATGAGAACCTCAAGTCCTCCCATGGGGCGTTTGCGTGAAGCACATACAACCTGAGTGTGTCTGCTCCATATCTCTCAACAACCTCGTTCGGGTCAACAACATTCCCGAGAGACTTTGACATCTTCCTTCCGAACTCATCGAGTGTGAAGCCGTGCATGAGCACGCTCTTGTAGGGAGAACAGCCGAAAGCAATCATGGACGCTCCAAGCTGGGAATAGAACCATCCTCTTGTCTGGTCATGTCCCTCTGTTATGAAGTCTGCTGGCCACAACCCTTTCAAACTCCGTACATGTCTCGGAAAGCCACACGTAGCCCACGATGCAACAGCCGAATCGAACCATACATCGAATATGTCCTCCACTCTCTTCATCTTTGCACCGCACTCGCATCCGATATGTATCTCATCGACATACGGTCTATGCAATTCTATCTCATCCAGTCCTGTCAGCCTCTTCAACTCCTCCTCACTTCCAACAACTACCCTTCTGCCACACTTCTCACACTCCCATATTGGTATCGGAATCCCCCAGTACCTCTGCCTTGAGATGCACCAGTCTCTTGAATTCTCAATCCAGTCCCTGAACCTTGCCTCTCCAGCCCACGCCGGAGTCCATTCAACTTTCGTAATCTCATCCAGCATCTCATCCTTGATTTCAGACACCTTTATGAACCACTGCTCTGTCGCCAGATATATGATGGGGGACTTGCACCTCCAGCAGTGTCCATATCTGTGATACACAGTTTCACGAGACAAAAGGGCTCCCTTCTTTTGAAGGTCTTCGATTATGACGGGGTCCGCATCCTTCACGAACATGCCCGCATACTTTCCAGCCTCTTCTGTATATACGCCGTCTGCACCGACCGGACAGAGAACGGGGAGGTTATGTGTCTCACCAAGCATGAAGTCCTCAACACCATGTCCCGGAGCGATATGAACACAGCCCGTGTTCTCAGCAACAACAAAATCAGCCCCATATACTCTGTGCTTGATGCTCTTGTGAACAGGAACTTCATCAGCCAGAGGGAGCTCATACTCGATACCAGCGAGCTCGCTACCTTTCACCCCCTTTAAAATCTCGTAAGAAGTGTATCTTCCCTTCCGCAGAACATCCTCAACCAGATCAGACATGATTATGAGCTTCTCTGTGTTTCCATCACGTCTGACAGCTTTCACAACGCAATACTCTGCGTGTGGGTCAACCGCAACCGCCACGTTCGCCGGAAGAGTCCAAGGAGTTGTTGTCCATATCACCAGATAGGTCTCAGGCTCGTTGGTCAGTCTGAACTTTACATAAATTGAGGGGTCTTCTCTTTCCATATACTCAACCTCTGCATCTGCAAGTGCAGTCTCACACCTCGGGCACCAATTCACCACCCTGACACCCTTCTCAACAAACCCTTTCTCGTATGCCTATTTGAATGTCCACCATGCAGAGTCTATGTACTCGTTGGTGAGTGTCATGTACGGATGCTCCCAGTCCATCCACACACCCAAAGACCTGAACTGCTGTGTCATTGCATCCTTGTTCTTCAATGCGAATTCCTTGCATTTCGCAATGAATTCCTTGAGTCCATACTCCTCGATGTCTTTCTTGCTCTTGAAACCAAGAATTTCCTCAACCTTCACCTCTATTGGGAGTCCGTGCATGTCCCAGCCCGGCTTGTCCTGAACATTGTACCCTCTCATCGACTTGTATCTGAGAATCACATCTTTCAGAATCTTGTTCCATGCGGTTCCGAGATGGATTTTTCCAGTCGTGTAGGGGGGACCATCCACGAAGTTGAACCTCTTTCCAGATTTTCTCAGTTCCCTTGTGCAGGTGTATGCTCCAACCTTCTCCCAGAAATCCTGAATCCTCTTCTCAATCTATCTTCCCACATACTGCGAAGGTACTTCTCTCAGCATATTCTCACTTCTCATAGCTCACACTTTTCAGACCTCTGTTCATCGCAATCTTGCCGGTCCTGCACACCTCCAGTATGCCATACGACCTCAGAAGTCTCTCCATCGCATTTATCTTGTCCTCGTCTCCGGTAATCTCGATTATCAACGACTTCGAACCAACATCTATTATCTTTGCCCTGAATATATCTACAATCTGCATGATTGTGGGTCTTGTCTTCGAGTCTGCTGAAACCTTGAACAGTGCAAGACTTCTCTCAACCGACTCACTCTCAGAAAGCATCGATATCTTTATCACATCCACGAGTTTGTTGAGCTGTTTTATCACCTGTTCTATTACCTTCTCATCACCTCTCACAACTATTGTCATCCTCGATATCTCGGGGTTGTCTGTAATCCCAACCGCTAATGAGTCTATGTTGTATCCTCTCCTTGCAAAGAGGCCCGCAACCCTCGCAAGAACACCGGGTTTGTTCTCAACCAGAACAGCAAGTGTGTATCTCATGCTACCGCCCCCACCAACAATTTGTTTTCACTCTTGTTCCTCACCTCAACGAACTCATTGATTGCCGCACCAGCAGGAACCATCGGCATCACATTCTCCTCAGGGTCGCAGATGAAATCTATGACCGTTGGCATATTCGCCTTCAAAGCCTCTTCAATCACACCCCTGACCTCACTGGGACGCTCTGCTCTCAAACCCAATGCCCCATACGATTCAGCAAGCTTCACGAAATCAACACTCCCTTTCAAACAAGTATGGGAGTATCTTCTGCAGAAGAACAGCTCCTGCCACTGCCTCACCATTCCAAGATATCCGTTGTTGAGAATCGCAACAATCACGGGAACATCGTTAGACACCGCGGTTGCAAGCTCCTGAGAGTTCATGAGGAAGCTACCATCACCCGCTATATCGAACACAACCTTGTCAGGTCTGCCAAGTTTTGCACCTATCGATGCTGGGAAGCCATATCCCATTGTACCAAGCCCACCAGAGCTTATGAAGGTTCTCGGGTCCTTGTAGCGGAAGAACTGTCTTGCCCACATCTGGTTCTGCCCAACCTCTGTGACGATGATTGCATCCTTGCAGGCTCTGTATATCTCCTCAACAACATACTGTGGTTTTATCACACTCTCGCTGTAGGTGTAGGTAAGTGGGTACTCCCTCTTCCATTCCTCCACCCTCTTGAGCCAGACCTCGCTGTTGCAGGCTCTGTCGATGTATTTGAGAAGGGATTGCAGGACTTGCTTGCAATCTCCGACTATCGGAATGTCCACCCTCACATTCTTCCCTATTTCGGCTGGGTCAACATCTATGTGTATTATCTTGGCTTCTGGTGCAAACGCATCAACCTTTCCGGTTGCCCTGTCATCGAACCTTGTGCCTATCGCTATTATGAGGTCTGACTGCTGGATGGCATAGTTCGCATACCTTGTCCCATGCATACCCAGCATTCCAAGCGAAAGGGGATGCTCGTCTGGGAATGCCCCGGTACCCATGAGGGAGGCGGTAACTGGTGCCATTATTTTCTCTGCAAGCATCCTCAACTCCTCTGAGGCATTCGATATTATGACGCCCCCTCCCGCATATATCACGGGTCTCTCGGATTCCAAAATTGCGAGTGCTGCCCTCTTTATCTGCTGTTCATTCCCCTTCACCCTCGGCTTATAGCCCCTCATGACCACCTCTTCTGGATAACAAAACTCCAACTCCTCAGTCTGAACATCCTTCGGAAGGTCAATCAACACTGGACCGGGTCTTCCGGTTGATGCTATGTAGAAGGCTTCCTTCATGATTCTGGGTAGCTCCTGCTCATCCTTGACAAGGTAGTTATGCTTTGTAATCGGCATCGTGATTCCGCAGATGTCAGCCTCCTGAAATGCATCGTTTCCTATGAGGGTTCGAGGGACTTGCCCGGTCAGGGCTACAATGGGTACCGAGTCCATGTATGCTGTTGCTATCCCGGTTACAAGGTTGGTTGCACCGGGACCAGATGTTGCAATACACACCCCTACCTTTCCGGTTGCTCTTGCGTATCCGTCTGCTGCATGTGCTGCGCCCTGTTCATGCCTTACAAGTATGTGTCTTATATCACTGTCGTACAGCACATCGTACAACGGCAGAACCGCTCCTCCCGGATATCCAAAAACTATTTCAACTCCCTCCCTTCTCAGGGATTCGACAACAGCCTCGGCACCCGTCATAATATCCATATTCATAAGTCCCTCCTTCTGTGAGCCTTTTATCTGCATGAGTAATTTAAAACTGTTTTGATAATCTGCCCTCCTAATCTATCTCTCCCATCGCTATTCTGGTCGAAGATATTGGAAGTCCGTCCTCCGCAAGCACAAAAGGAACAACTATGATCAGGATTTCTGAAAGGTGCTTCTGCCTCCTGAGACTGTTGAGTTTGAGGGCGGTGGGATAGGTCTCGGGTGAGACCACTATGCAATCAAAATGTTCGTGAAGAGCTGGTCCATAGGGGTCGTTCAGCATCTCAACCCTGAACTCTCTCCCGAAATTCATCTGCTCGATCCACTCGACCACACATTCTTTTCTTTCCGAAAATGGCTAAACATCATGTGGCTTTGATTTTGCCATCTCGTCCGATGTGATGCCCACAACCACATCGCCGAGGGAAAAGGCCTGTGAAATCAATCTTTTATGTCCCTCATGAAATGGAAAAAAAGTCCCACCCACTGCAACCATTTGTCTGTCTGTTATTCGACGATAGCCCATCATATCTCATTCAAATAACTTATTATTAAATTGTTTTGATGAATTAAATGATGGATTAGTTCAGAAAGTTCTGTTCATACGAACGGGTGGGGGACGTACTCATCCTCAAAATCAAAATAAAAGAATGTGAGGGCGAGAGATAGTTGGCTGAGGAGATAGGAAAGGCGAAAAAGGTGAGGTCAGTTGCAGTTGTTCGTGGGAAGACTGAAGGACATGAAAGAGTGAGACCCATTGAGGTGATATGGGGTGATACAAACACAACAACCATCCACAGAGAATGGGGATGTCTCCTCAAAGTTGACCCCTCCAGGGTATTCTTCACACCGCGCCTGAGCTATGAGAGGATGAGGGTTGCAAAGCTCGTGAGAGACGGGGAGACAGTACTGAACGCATTTGCTGGGGTGGGTGCTTTCTCGATTCTCATATCAAAGCTACATCCATCCACCAAAATACTCTCGGTTGACTCGAATCCCTGTGCGTTTGAGTTCATGCTCGAGAACAGGAGGCTGAACAAATGCTGGGGGGTTGTGCCTGTGCTTTCGGATGCATTTGATGTGATGAAATCGTTTTCAGACAGATTCGACAGGGTTCTTCTACCCCTGCCAGAACTTTCATTGAAGGCACTCCCGTATGCGGTGAGGTGTGTGAAGAATGGGGGAGTCATACATTTTTACGGAACTGCGTGCAGAAAGAAGGGTCTTCCACAGGCATCTGACCTCTGGAACGATATAAAGGAGGCAGTGGAGGGGGAAGCGAGGGTGGATTTGAAGATTCTGAATTTCAGAAAGGTGAGAGCTGTGAACAGAGGAATCTATCATGTTGTGTATGATTTGGTGGTGAAGAAACAATATCAAAATCAAAATGCGACATCAACATCAAAATGATATTAAATAATAACAAACCACTTATCCTGAAAATGCCAAAAGCAACAGTGAAGTTCGTGGTAGAGCTTCCCATATGGGAAGTGTGGAGCATCATATCAGACTCCAAGAGTAATCAGCACTGCATACCCGGATGTATTGCATGTGATAGAATAAGAGATGGTGTGAGTTAGTGGGTGCTTCAGTACGAGCTTGGACCATTTGTGAAGAGGGTGAGCGTTCTGACGACTGATACAGCTGTCGAGCCACCTTACCATGGAAAATGGAGGGGGAGTGCAGAGGACTTCGTAATCGAGGGAGAGGTCTGGCTCAAAGAACTCGATGAGGGAAAGACAGAAGTAAAATACACCCTCGAAATCATACCTAAAAGCATACTCATGAAGTCGGTTGAGGGTTTTGTTCTCGAAAAGATAAAAAAAGATGTGAAGGAGTATGCCAGAAACATACTCTCCTACGCAAAAAAGTAATCACTGTATCTCTATCTTCTTGCCCTTGTACTCGGGGATCTTCAACCTGAGAAGCCCGTTTTCGATTGATGTCTCGACTTCAGCTGGGTCTGATATTTTTATTGGCACAAATGTCCTGAGCTTTCCAAACTTCAACTCATCCATTACCACATCTGCAGTCTCAACTTCCTCGGGTATCTTTCGGTTCGCAACTATGAGGAAACCCTCTTCCCTGTCATACAGTTCCACATCATCCTTTGTGCATCCTGCAACATCACAGTAAACATAGTAGTATTCCTCATGCCTCAGGATGGTTATCGGCAAATCCCTCTCCGCCCTTATGAACTCAGTAATCTTCTCAGGAGAGATTGTCGACAGAAGTTTCAGCCCTTCTTCGAAGTACTTTTCTATCTCCCTTGGGGGTTTATAAAACCTCCTCCAAAATTCCTCCATAACACTCACCTTATCTTCTTCGTTTTTCTCATATATTAAATTGATGGAGTATCATCAAAAGTATAAGTATCATGAGTTCAGAATCAGTTAAGTAAGTATTAAGTAAGTAA
>QMVI01000027.1 GCA_003661015.1 Methanosarcinales archaeon
AAAAAATAAATAAAAAATAAATCAATTATGCAACTTCAGAGAGTACGTCCTCCATCATCTTCAGGTATTCTTCTTTTGGCTTCAGACCATCGTAACATTCTTTGAACGGAACACCTTCTGGTGAGGCTGGTATATCGTCTCTGTACTTGGACACAGCACTTTCAATACTCTCAGCTATGGCATCGCACGACATACCACAGAAAGTGTCCAGCACCTTATTCACGAACATGGAATCAAATCCAGATGACATGTCTGGTCTGTTTGCACCTCTGCCAACAGGCCCTATTATCATCTCTCTTCCAGTGTATATGTCCGAGAGTACTTGAGCAACGGTCTCCCAGAGGTTCATAGTGGTTGCCATACCCGCAAGATTCCAGTATACGCGTGCTGTAGTAAGTTCAGAATTCCTTGATAAAGCAAGTGATGCGATGTTTGATGCCCAGAGAACCTCTGGGATGGAGGATGCATGATAGTCCATATGTACTGGACCAGTACTGTGAATCGTTGGTGATACGACAAGATATCCTTCGAGGGCTTCTGCAGTTTCCACAATCGCAAGCCCCTCTGGAGACGCTGCATAGATTCCAAGAATTGGACATTGTCCAGTTATTGTATTGTTACCAACCTTTCCATGATGTATTACCTTGATAATGACGTCTCTGTTTATCTTGATTTCGTTTGGCATATACACCTCACTAACATCACTCTGCCTTAGCCCTGTAGGATTGGCAACAGACAAGAACTGCTCTGCCTGTGAGGAGGAAGAAGGGCCAAAGAGTGCAAGCCCGGGTTTTCCAGCATTTATGCACGCTTCCCTTGCCCACTCAACTTCTCTCCATACTGTTAATAGTGTCATGGGATTTTTAGCAGAGTACTGCACTCCGTCGTAAGTTTCGAGGGAGCCCGTATAGATTCCATACACATCTTCTCTGGCAATGCTTTCATGTAAATCCTTGAATATGTCCTCTGAAACCGCCCCTCCAACAGGACCTCCAACATACACAGGTCTCTTGCTATCGCATGGTTTTCTTCTTTCGATCTCGATTGCCTCGTTCCCCTCCCCTATCTTTCCAACAGGTCTTTTCTCCTGTAATAGTGCATCCACATCATCGTTTGTTATCTGTATGACCTTTTCCTCATCCACATAGTGAATACCAACAGAAACCAAGAATTCTATGGCAGCATTGAATAGTGAGTCCGCCATTTCCTCGTCTGGCAACACATCTTCACCGTTCCACTTTATCTCATATTCTTTTGCTATTCTCTCGCTCTCCATGAAGACCTTTATGTCGTGCTCCTGTTCGCTTCTCTTCTCTCCTTTCTCTATCCTGTCCCATAATTCTTTGACTTCCATACTAACAGCTTAATCAATTTTTTATTTAAATGTAGGTATGATTCTACGCATCAATACACATCAAAACGAAAAGTATGTATTATGAAAAGTCTATGGATGTTGAAGCATGGTGGAGGTTTGTGAATGAGTGTGGAGGGTACAATGGCTGCGGTGGGAGTTCAAGAAGTTACACTATTTTTGATAGTTGCAATCCTCACCGGAGTGCTAACAAAGTATTTCATAAGGATTCAATATATTGCCGCACTTGTTATCGTTGGAGCAATACTCGGCCTCACACCAATTTTTGGTGGCATTGAGGTAAGAGCGGATATAATATACTATGTCTTTCTTCCACTGATTCTGTTTGAGGGAGGACTTGCGATACACATACGCCATTTCAGAGAAACTGTGGATGTTATGTTGATACTCGCCTTCCCGGGTCTGATAGTTGCAATGATATTGGTGGGATATTGTGTTCATATATTGTTTGACCTCCCTCTTCTCATAGGAATGCTTCTTGGAGCAATCGTTATGCCCACAGACCCGGTCTCTGTGATAGCAACATTCAAAAAACTTGGAGCTCCTCCCCGTCTAACCACAATAATCGAGGGCGAGAGCGTCCTTAACGACGGTGCGGGAATTGTGGCATTTGGTGTTGTGATGGGCTTGATAGCTGCTGGCGAGGTGAACATTCCACACGCAGCCATCGACTTTGTGCGTGTTTCAGCGGGCGGAGCTATTGTTGGCATCCTTATGGGATACGTGGGCACCCGCATCTTGCAATATGTGGATGACCACATATTTGAGGTCACAATCACAATCATAATTGCATTTGCCACCTTCCTTCTGGCTGAGCATTTCCATGTCTCAGGCATTATAGCAGTCGTGTTTGCGGGGTTAATTGTGGGGAACTATGGTGAAAGGTACATGGCCCCCCCCACTCGTTTAACAGTTTCGAATTTCTGGGAGGTTGTAGTGTTCATCGTTAATGCTTTCATATTCCTCCTGATAGGTATTGAACTGACTGTGGGGAGTTTCTTGGAGGTCGGCATTCTAAACCTCGTGGCTTTCATATTTCTTGTGCTTGCTGCAAGAGGACTTATTGTGTACTGTACCGGTATATTTTACAGACTGATCAAGCGACCCATACCCATGAGCTGGCAGCATGTACTTGTGTGGGGAGGATTGCACGCAACAGTTCCCCTCGCCTTGGTTCTCTCTGTCCCCAAGGACATGCCTGAAAGGGAGCTTTTGCTGACTTTGACCCTTGCTGTTGTCTTCTTCTCATTGCTTGTGCAGGGGATGAGCATGGATAAATTTGCAAGGAAACTTGGACTCATTGGACTCACGGAGGAAAGGAGAGAATACGAAAGAAGACTTGGACTACTGCTTGGTCTAAAAGGTGCCATGAGGGAGGTAAAGGACCTCATGAAGAGTGGTGCTGTTCACAGGTCTTTAGCTGAAAAAATCATCAGAGAGTACAAAAACTTTGAGAAGGAACTCAACGAGAATCTCAGGTGTGTGCTCGAGGAACACTGTGAACTCGGTGAAGAGGAGGAAAGAATGGTAAGAAGAGCGTCTCTCGAAAGTTAGAAGACCGCAATAAAAGACGCTATGAAGAGGGGAATGCTATCACAAGAGGTGGGAGAAGAACTGCTTGAAGAGATAGACAGTGCCATCATAGAACTTGAAGAAAGAGAGAAGTGAGGTCATGTTGAACATGATGATGAAGTTGAAGTTGGGCATGACGAGCCCTCCATCAGTTCAAATTTTATGATTTTGAACGCTGCAATCCATCCAGATTCCATGGCATGAACGACTCCACCACCAGGTTGAGACCATCTGCCTGTCAATAGCAGTCCTTTGATTGGAGTCAGTTGGGTTGGCATTTTTTTCTGGATGACATCTGGTGTTGGAGCCCATCCAAATATTGCACTGTCAACAGACCCATCGACAGAGCTGGTTGTTTCTGGTGTCTGAAGCTCACGAACAACGATGCGGTCCTCTATGTTTGGAACAACAGCCTCTGCACGCTCAAGAAGGGAACTTACCAGTTTCTCCTGTTTTTGGCTATAGTTTTGCTTCCACCATTCTCCAGGGACAAGTGTGCGTATACACACAACCTCATGACCCTTTGGTGCGAGTGATTCATCTGTGAGGGAGGGTATTGTTATACCACAAAACGCAACATTTCCCTTTAACAATTCAGAATACACTTCATCCGGATTTTCATATTCGAATAGGAGTGTGTCATGGGCTTTTGTATTGAGCTTCTCTCCCTTCACCCCCAGCATGAGCCTGACTACTGATAGGGAGGGGTTGATTTTTTGAAAACTTTCAGTGTATTTCTTATACACAATTCCCTCCAAAAGGTTGGAAATATGTCTCGGGTCAACCGAAGAGACAACATACTTTGACCTAAAAATTTTGTCACCCACCCTCACACCTTTCACAACCGGTACATCACGAACAACATCCACAAGTATTGAATCTACTTCATTACCAAGCAATAGCTTGCCACCATATCTCTGGTATCCATAAACCAGTGTTTCAGCGAGAGTTGAACTCCCTCCTTCTGGGTAGTATATCCCTCCATCGTAGATATTAGAAATCATCAGGGAGAGTGTTAGGGCAGATATCTTGGAAGGTGGGAGACCCACATAAATCCATGGGGCGGTGAGGTATGTTTTCAGTGTCTCATCTTCTATGTATCTTTTTATGAGGGAGGAGAAGGTCTTCTTGTGGTATCTCACAACATTTGGGTGCCTTGCCCAAAATATCAAAAAACGTATGAGAGTCATACGTCGTCTCGTCTCTATTTTATACAGCTCTTCCTTTAATTTTGAAATTGTGTTGAAAAATCCTTCAATGCCCTTTTCCTCGCTTGGGTATCTCTCTTTGAGGACTGATTTAAAATTTGAGAGACCTGCGGGGACATCCAGTGTGCCAGATGGTAGTGATATTTTGAGTGGGTTGGTTGGCCTTTTCATATTCAGCCTTTTCTTGAGACCGAACTCCCTGAAAAAGTTGTCAAGTTGGAAACCTTTTGAAAATGATGGGAATATTTGTGGACCACGGTCAAATACAAAACCGTCCTTTTCATAACTGGAGCACACTCCCCCAACAAATGGGTTTTTCTCGATTATCAATACACGCTTTTTATCCCTTGCAAGTATGAATCCGCACGTGAGGGCAGATAACCCACCGCCAATCACGATGACATCATAGTCTTCTTGATTCATTTCATCATCTCCTCTGGTGTAGGGCATATCTCTTCATAAAAATTTTCTTAGAGACAACTATGCATCCTGTAATGATTGGCACTTCCATGAGCGGATAGAGGGAGAGGGAGAGAAGTGCAGGAGATGTGATCCCCAAAAGAGCAACTCCCATTGCCACCGCAACCTCATATGAAGATATCGAGCCCAACACTCCTGACATCATACCACTTTTTGTCAACGGTGCAAAAGTGGATGAAACAAAGAATGAGAGAATGATGCTGATGATTATCGGTACAGCAAGTATCGAAATGATCGACGGCATACGAAGAACAAACTCACTATTGACAGCGAATATCACTATTATGATGGCAAAGTAAGTGGCAACTCCCAGAGCATCCATCTTGGGAAAGAAGACATTCCTGTACCATGCACGTCCTTTGCGCTCTATTACGACTCTTTTGAGTACAAATACGAGTAAAAGTGGTATGACCAGAATTATGAGTGAGTACATGTAGAGATGTGTCAATGGGAAGGGGATTGCAAATTTTGAGAGAAGGAAGTAAGCTACGAGAGGATACAAGAGTATTGCAAGCAAGATGTTGATTGAGAATAGATTCTTTGCGAGGGATGTATCAGCGCCTGTTAGCTCGACTAATGTGAAGAAGAGCGGTGGTGTAGGAGCACATCCTAAAAGTATTAGCCCTATAACGAAGTATGTTGAATAAGATGGGAAAAATATGAAGAGTGCTTTGTTTATAATGAGGTATGCAGTATAAGAAAAAATGAGCGGTTTCAGTATCCAGACAGCAATCATCAAAAATACAATGTGCCTATGTTGAATCGTCAAATCAGTGGTATCAACTCTCAACATGAGGGGTATTATCATTAACCAAATATAGCCGATAAGTGCGATAGACACTCCAAAGATTGAAGGCAGTTTTTCGAGTGTTGTTCCAACGTCAGGATTCAGATACCCTATAAACAATCCCAATAAAATGCAGAAGGCAACATATACGGTGAACCATCTCTCAAATCTTCCAAATCCAGAAGAGGTCATAAAAATAGGAAGGGGGAAACCCCCTTAAAGTTCTATCGGTTTCAGGTCAACGTGCGTAAGTCCGGCATCTCTCATCTGCTTCTGACCCCACAGGTACAACGGCACCAGTGTAAGCATGACGATGTAACCAAGCGCCGCAGCAGTCCAAGTTCCCATAGCCCAGACGTTACCAATCTGGTATACGGTGAGGTTCACGAGACCCCAGAACATTGCAATCCAAACCCACCATCTTGGAGCTCTCCACTTCCTCTCTGGACTCTCGTAAGGAATGTCCTTTCTTGATAAGTAGAAACCTAGGTTGGTGAGACCATTGATGAACAGATAACCGACCACCGACGCAGACAGAATCCAGATGGGCACCCCACCACCGTACTTCGCACCGACCACTATCAGGATATAGTCAAAGGCTGCCGTGACAAGTGCAGCTCTGAATGGGATTCCGTGTTTGTTCAGCTTGGCAAGCTGGATTGGAAGGTGGTAGTTTCTTGCAAGCGAGTACATTGCACGTGAGGAGCCAAGCAGTGCGGTATTGGATATCAGCACCATTGCTGCCAGCATCGTCATGATGGCAATGGGACCTCCTATGCTACCCAGCGTACCAAGTGCAAGTGGCGTGAGTGGGTTCACGATGTTCTCCTCGAGAACAATATCCGGACCCAGTGTTCCCACACATGCAGCCTGAACGAATGGGTAAGTGAACATACACAGACCGCCTGCCGCAACCAGTGCTCTCGGCACATCACGGGTTGGATTTGTATACTCAGAAGAATATGTTGCTGCACACTCCCAAGCACACGAGCTCCATTCTGCTAATGCCATCAGCCCAATGACTGTGAACCATGCATCCCAGGATAACCAGTTCCAGCCCTCTGGTAGCCACCATCCTGTGATGTTGTCAAGGTGAACAAGCCCCATCGCATATGCGAGCGCACTGATACCCAGCATCGGTACCAGCGACAGGATCATGATTGCCAGTTGGGTATATGCACCAACCATCAGTCCGAAATAACACGTTGTCAATAGGAATGCATACATCACAGCACCGAACCCAAGAGACAGCCATATAGCCATCTCAGTCTGTCCTGGGAACCATATGGACTGCATGTACCATCCTGCAAGTAATGCGTTGATTGGCAGGACAGGGTTCCATGCAAACCAATAACCCCATGCACCAAGTGCAGCAATGAACTTGCTTCTTGACTTCCAGATCTCTTGGCACGCACCCGGAATGCCGGGAGACCATGGGTACGTTGTAGCAAGCTCAGCATATGCGGTACACTGGAAGAACCCTTCCAGCACGTTGGCTATCCAAATCACAATAGAGAATCCCGCAACAACACTCGCAAAGAAGCCGATAGATGGAAGAACTAACACTGGAACCGCCGTTGCGATGAAGAGTCCTTCTTTCCATGTAATTACTCTTTTCAATTCCAAACTTTCTTCTTCTGGCATTTTTACTTCCTCCTCTCCTTCTCTTCCTCCTTACGCAGATGATGATGCTAAGGCTTGGAGTATTATTATGGCAAGGAAGCCTATAGCTATCATCAAATAAATCATCCACATCTCTTTTGTGCCTTCTGGTTGTACTTCAGCCATTTGTATCCCCCCAAATATAAATAAAGATGCCCAAAAGGGCATCACTCCAATTTCATTTTAGACTTGAGCCTCTCGACTGGGGCAATTGGTATGTCAAGTAGTTCAGATATTCTCGCTTTTGCCTCGATACCAGTCGCAGCTCCCGGTACAGATGTCACAACACCTATGTCAAGCTCCTCTCTCAGGTTGCGCATAGTCTCAACATCAACGAGCTCGATCACATCCACGCCAAGTTTCTTGGCAACGTATTCCTTTGCCTCCTTGAGCCTCATGCGCTTGGCAAACTGCATCCTTGCGACGAGGTCTCCTGCAGCCCTGATACCCTGCATACCAGACGCCATGACGTGGGCGATTGGCATGCCCATTGGGTCTCCGACTCCGATCTAAATTCCATCCACCTTGGCAATTTCGGCCATTGCCTTGGAAGCTCTGGTTACCATGTCTGTTGCTGGAGTCTCGAACATTGGTGTTCCACCGACACCCATACCCATGTTCACATGGATTGGAATGTCTGAAGCCTCAACACATGCCTTCACAAAAGTAACAGCTCTTGCCATGTTCCATGCCATGTCTCTGCTTGTGTTTGTGTTGCAGACTGGACCGAACACATCCACACCTGCCTTCTCGGCAACCTTCACCTGCTCGTGTGGATAGAGACCAGCGAGTCTTGTGCCTTTGTACTCGATGCTTCCGTGAATTCCTATCACGTTTTCTGCAGCCATTCCCATTTCGACGACAAGCCCCGTGTCTCTCTTCAGTTCCTCTGTAGCCATCAATGTGGCGTAGAAGTCAGCATCTCCGGCAGCTGCTGTGGTGTCAAAGTTGACTCCCTCACAGCCAACATCCCAGAGATTCTTCATGATGTAAACCATGTCTCTGTGGGCATGCTCTGCAGCCTTCTCCTGAGCTTCAAGAGCGCCTGCCACATCACCAGCCTGGAAACGCTCAGACGGGTTGTTGAATGGTCCGTCTGGATAGTAGTACAGGCCCAGGTTTGGCATTGCACCATAAAGCACCAATATGGTTGCGAGCAGATTCACCCTTTCAATGGTCTGCTGCTCCTGGAAGATGATTGGTTTAACTGGCTTGAACGAGTAGTCTATGTGTCCGAGCTCCATTGTGTCGGTACCAAACGCCCTCTCGTGAATGAGAATACCTGCAAGTCTGCTCACAGGAATACCAACACCACTGTTACCTTGGTCTCCGTCAATCCTTATGGTTCCGATGTCATGTGTGACCACGATTTCGTTACCAGGTTCCACAGAGACGTTCTTGTTTGGGTTGCACAAGATGTCCAAAAGGAATTCCTGCTCATCATCTGACAGGGCTGGAATCTCACCCCTCTCGGCAGCATCATTCGTACCTGCCTCGATGGAGTTCTTCATTTCCTCTTTTGTCATCTTTATCAAGTGTCCATCTCCTAGACGGCAATAATACTCCATCTTCAAACACCCCCTTTATTCTGCACCTACAAGTTTTTTGGCAACTTCGACAGCTTCAGTTGCATTCTCAGCGTAAGCATCTGCGCCTATCTTCTCAGCCCATCTTGCGGTTGGGGCTGCACCACCTATCATCGTCTTGCAGGTGAGACCTTCCTTCTTCAGCAATTCAATGAGTTCCTTCTGACCAACCATTGTGGTTGTCATGAGAGCCGATGCTCCCACTATGTCTGCATTGACTTCCTTTGCCTTGTCCACGAAGTTCTGAAGTGGTGTGTCTCTGCCCACATCGTATACATCAAACCCATTCACCTTCAGCAAGGTTGCGACAACACCCTTGCCTATGTCATGAACGTCGCCCTCGACAGTTCCAATGACAAAGGTGCCCAATTTTTCTGGTTTCTGCTCTGCTGGAATCTTCTCCTCAAGCTTTGCAGTAGCCTTCTTCATAATGTCTGCTGCTACCATTATCTGTGGTAAGAACATCTTACCCTTCTCAAAAAGGTCTCCAATTGTTGTCATTGCGTTGGTCAGTGCCTTCTCGATGATTTCCAGCGGTTCAACCCCGCCAGCCAAAGCATCGTCGCAAGCCTTCATCACTCCTTCTTCATCCAGTTTTACTAATGCTTCTTCAACTGCTTTCAAAAGTTCCTCCTTTCCCATGGAGTCACCTCCGCAAAATTATTTGTAAAAATAGTGTAAAAACTTTTCGATTTTAAAAAATAAAGTTTTTTTTTGATATTTAAAGATTACTTTATTTGTAATTAAAGTTAATGACGAAAATTTATATAAATAACAAAGAATAAAAATAAAAAAAATAAAA
>QMVI01000028.1 GCA_003661015.1 Methanosarcinales archaeon
AAGTGGTACCACCGTAAGTGGTTCGATAGTCGATTCAGACACGACAATTGGAAACGACTGCACACTCGAGAGTGGTTGTGTGGTTGGACCGAGGACTGTTATCAAGAACGGGGTTGTTGTGCATTCCGGAGTCAGAATCTGGCCAGAGGTTGTTGTGCCGGATGGAACGGTTGTGAAGGAGAATCTCTTCAACCAAGAGTACGAATGCGAAATAAATGGGTCGTGAGTAAATTCTTGAGAGAATTTTTGAGTTTTGAGAGAATTTTTGAGTTTTGAGTGGAGAACGGGCGGTTCTTTGGAGAAGACGGAGTTTTGAGAAGACGAAGTCATCTCATCTGTCATGTCATCTGAAATCTCTTTCATCTGAAATGCTTTTCGAACACACCCCAGATGTCCTCAGGTCTCTCGAGTATGAACATCCCATCCATCTCGGAAAGTCTCTTTACATGCTCAACATCCTCTCTCCTGATTCTCAGCTTCATCTTTTTTCCACTGGGCAGTACGGTCTCCACAATCCCCTCAACTATGTCGGATGGCATGAGATAAACCGGGACAAAAGCCTTCATAGCCATGATTGCTGAGTTGGAGAGGAGCGAGTCCGCCACCCCCATCGAAATCTTTGCAACCGTGTTGGAGGTTGCGGGAGCTATCAGAAGAAACTCAAACTTGCCGGTCTGCAACTGCCCCGCGAGGAAAGGGGAGTTTGCATTCACCTCCACATACACCCTGTCGAAATCGTTCTTCAGCTTGTCCGTAAGTCGGTAGTACTTCACTACCTGCTCCCCCGCCCTGCTCAGATAGACCCTGATCTCGACATCTTCGTATTCCTTCCTTATCTCACTCATCACATCGTACGTCTCCACAATCCTGTCTCCGCTTCCGGTTATCCCCCACGCAACACTCTTCATAATCATTCCTCTGATAAATACTCGGCAAACTTCCTTACAGTCTTTCTGAGCGTTCTGAACCCTTCTTCATCCTCTTCCACGCCCTCCAGCGTGTCTTTCGACCAGAACGTTGCACCGAGATTCGCACCAAACGAGCCGCCACTCACAGGTACGATTCCGTTCAGTATATAGAACGTGATTATCTGCTGGAGGGCGAGTTCCTGCCCGCCTATTCTGTCCCCTCCAACAGCTATCGCCATCCCCACCTTTCCACGAAAGAAGTTGTAGTCTGATGCAACCAGCGCCCTGCACCTGTCCATTACCGCTTTTATCTGCCCACTCACTCCGCCGTTGTAAACTGGAGTTGCCATTATGATTCCCCTCGCATCCCCCAATCTCTCATACAACTCGTACATATCGTCCTTGATTCTGCACTCCCCGTTCTTCAAACAGTAATCACAATGCTGGCAGAAACCTATGTTCTTTCCCCTCACCGTGTAGAGGTGGGTCTCAAATCCCTTTTCCCCCATCATCTCAAGTGCCTTTGTCAGAACATACTCTGTCGCCCTTTTTCTCGGACTTCCGCATATGCCAACTATCATACTCTCTCCTTAATCTTTTCTGCCATATCAACACCGAGGTCGAATGCCTTCATCAGTTCCTCATCCGTGGGTCTGTACCTTATCTGGAAGGGTGGAAGCACATCGAACCTTAGTTTCTCAAGCACCTCTGTGATCTGCTTGACAGCTCCACCGCTCCATCCATAAGACCCGAAGGCAACACCTAACTTCCCCTTGGGTCTCAGTCCCTGCAATGATGTGAGGAAGAATGAAACCGATGGGAGGAATGTCTTGTGCATCGTTGAGGAGCCGATTGCCACACCACCTGCATCCAGTATCTCAGCCATGATATCACTGATGTCATCATTTCTCACTCGGAACACCCTCACATCAACACCCTCCGAGCCTGCACCCTCTGCAATCGCCTTCGCTATTCGGGATGTGCTCTCCCACATCGTATCGTACACCACGACCAGTTTCCTCTCGCTCACGAAGTTCGCCCACTTCTCATACATCTCGAGTATCCTCTGCGGGTTCTTCCATATCACCCCATGGCTCGGAGCTATCATTTCGATTTCGATGGTGGAAAGCTCCTCCAGTTTCCTCTTGACCAGCTCCCCAAACGGCATCAGTATGTTTGCATAGTACAGCTTCGCCCACCTTATCGCCTCATCAACTCCCACGTCCTCGGCATACCTCTCCACACTCGCAAAATGCTGTCCGAACGCATCATTCGACATGAGTATTTTGTCCTCCTTCACATACGTCACCATGTTATCTGGCCAGTGAAGCATTGGGGTCTCGACGAACATGAGAGTTCTCCTGCCTACGGAGAGTTCGTCCCCTGTCTTCACCACCTTCATCTCCCACTCTGAACAGTCAAAATGTTTGCACAGTCCCTTCTTTCCTTTCTCGGTACATATCACGGTTGCATCTGTCAGTTCCTTTACATCCGCAAGTGCGCCGGAGTGGTCTGTCTCAACATGGTTCGATACGATGTAATCTATTTCAGATGGCTCAACCACCTGAGAAATCCTCTCAATCATCTCATGGAAGAACCTCTGCTTCACGGTATCCACGAGCGTTATCTTCTCATCGACTATGAGGTAGGCGTTGTAGCTCGAACCTCTTTCGATTTTGAAGCCATGGAAGTCTCTCTCCCCCCAGTCCACAGCCCCAACCCAGTATATGTCCTTCACTATCTCAACCGGCTCTGGCTTCATGCCTTCCACAACCCATGAACGTTGCAGTATTCCCTCACCGCCTTCACATCTGGCACCCTGCGGACTGCGGGCGACATGGGACAGCATCTCGGTCCTTTCACCTTCTTAACAGCCGGAATCTCGAACTCAGCCTTTGGCTCATCACCTGATTTGAGATGCTTTCTGTAAACCGCATCGTCTGTAATCACCTCGATCCATTCGATGTAGTGGTTTTCTTCCATCGGGTGCGGAACACTCCCAACCTTGACAACCAACTTCTTCCCATACTCCACAACCGGAACATGCTTCTCCTTCCCAGCATCCTCTGTCTTCGGCTCGAGCAGTTTCATGGGCTGTTCACAGCACACAGGCACACATCTCCCGGCATGCACAACCTCCAAGATGTTCCCGCACACCTCACACCTGTACATCTCGTTCAACTCGGTCATTTTCACACCTCCCTTTCCCTATCACAACCCTCATCACAGCTTCCTATAACAGAACCACCAGTCGTAGTTCTCGTATTCTTCCAGTCTCTTCTTTGCATCCTCCACTGTCTTCGCGGGCGGTATGATTACGCTGTCACCCACCAGTTCATTCTCGGGCCAGTTTGCAGGTATTGCAACTCCTTCTCCATCAACAATCTGCAGACCTCTCACCATCCTCAAAATCTCGTCCATGTTCCTTCCAAGCTCTTGCGGATAGTAAAGAATCGCCCTTATCACACCCTGCGGGTCAACGATGAACACCGCCCTAACGGTATTCGTTCCCTTGCCCGGATGTATGAGACCCAACCTTTTGGATACAATACCCGTGTCATCCGCTATTACTGGAAACTCGATCTCAACACCCAGCTTCTCATTTATCCACTCGACCCACTTTATGTGAGAGAACACCTGGTCAATGCTCAGACCTATCAGCTCACAGTTCAGTTCCCTGAATTTGTCGTATCTCTTTTGAAACGCAACGAACTCGGTCGTGCAAACTGGTGTAAAATCAGCAGGATGACTGAAAAATACGAACCATTTTCCCTTGTAGTCCTCTGGCAGATTCATCACGCCATGAGTTGTTTGCACTTCCATCGATGGGAATGTCTCTCCAATCAGGGGAAACCTCTCCCCAGCCATTTCTTCCATTCTTTCACACATTTTTATCACATACGAAATTCAGAATAACGATTTATAATATTTTTGTTCGAAAATCGAACCAGACTATATATACCAGACTATATATATTTGAATGAAACATGTTATAATGATGGATGAAAGAGACAGAAAAATCATTTCGATGTTGCTGAGAGATGCAAGAACCCCAAAGACGAAGATGGCGAAGATGCTTGGACTGAGTGAGACTGCGGTCAGGAAGAGGATAACAAAACTGGAAAAGGAAGGTGTGATACTCGGATACTATGCGATGCTGAACTACAAGAATCTGTTTGCCTCCCTCACCGGAATCGATGTCGGTCCTGAACATCTCTGGGATGTGATCAGAAAACTGAGGGAAATGGAGGAGGTGAAGATTGTGATGCTGACATCAGGAGACCACACCATCATGAGTTAGATTGTTGCCTTCTCGCTCGACGAATTGTCTGAAATCCACAAAAAAATAGCAAGAATGAATGGAGTGAATAGGATTTGTCCGGCTGTGATTCTCGAGAGTGTGAAATGGTGATGGTGATGGTGATGTGAAGCGTGTAGCGAGCTTGATTTAAATATTAGTTTGGAGAGTGTGTATGTATGAAACTGGCGAAATTACCTCCAATCGTGTTGTTCATATTCATGTTCATATCCATAACAACCGCGGTCATAACAACCGCGGGAGCAAATGCAACTGTAATCCATGTTCCTGAGGACTATCCCACCCCATCTCAGGCACTCATCCATGCGAGTGATGGGGACACCATAGTTGTGAACGGAACATACAACGAGGCTCTCAACATTGGAAAGGAGGTCTCCATTGTGGGTGGCACACTCGGTTGCACACTTGAAAACTACATCTGGATAAAAGCATCGAACATCACGCTTGCCAACCTCACCATAGACACAGACGGAACCGGAATACTCGTTGGATACTACTCAGACCCATTCCGCACCAATGTGAGCATAGAAGGATGCAACATCATCAACGCCACCGATGGCATGGTCATAATAAACTCTGAAGTGAATGTATCCAACACCACAGCATCCACCTTCAGATACTCGCTCAGACCCATCTCCTCCTGGGTGCGGGTGGAGGACTGCTCACTTCAGAGCGATGTGTTCGCCACAGATAACGGCTTTTTCTCGATGCACAACACCACCATATATGGAAAAACATCCCCTGTCTATCTGTACAACGTGGATGGGGAAATCGAGGATGCATTCCTCACAGGAGAGCAGAGCGGTGTGATACTGCGCAACTCTTCATCCACTCTTTCGAACATCTCGTTCGAGGGTCTGAACATAGGACTTTATCTGCTGAATTCGGAGGGAGTAAGTGCTGAATCCATCTCTGCAACCAACTGTTCTTAGGGGATTTATGTGTATTCCTCCGAGAACTCATTGATTTCGAACGTCTCGACCACTGATTGCGAGTTTGGAGTGTGTGTCCAGTATTCCTCGCACTGCTGTGTGTTCAATCTCACCTCATCCTTGACAACAATTCCTGTGTATGGAAGAGATTCGTCATACCTCATCCTCTCGGATTCGACAATAGATGGGGGGAGGTACGGTGTACTGCTCTACACCGTAAACGACTCCACCATCTCGAACACCACCATATGGGGATGTGAAAAGCACGGAATCATTGCAGAAGTCCATTCCACCAACCTCACCCTCACCCACAACACCATCCACTCGTGTCCGTACGGAATACACATGGACAATGTCTCGAACTCGTTCGTGAGATACAACACCGTGTTCAACGACACACACTCTGGCATATACGGTGCATACCTGAACAACGTCTTCATCGAGAACAACACCGGATACGATAACAACTTCACAGTTTGGACAAGGGTCAGCAGTGGCACAGTAGTGAGGGACAACACAGCCAGCTCGTGCAGAATCTATTCCTATCAGGTGAGCTTCGATGACCATGGACTCTTTGAGAACAACACAGGTACTGAGGGTCTCCTGCTCGCCTTTTCGGATTCAACCCGCATCACGAACAACACCCTTGAGGGTCTTTATGGCATCGTAGCATACAACACAACATCCTCTATCATCCAGAACAACTCCATATCCGCAAGGTTCGGAGTGGTTATCACGAACACAACCTTCTGGTCAAATGTGAAACTGCTGAACTTGAAGATGAAGAGGCTCAAGGTGAAGGGGGTGAAAAAGGAGCTGAAAGAACAGCTCGTACTCATGTACGAGCTCGGAATCACACGCCCGTACTTCACAAACAAGAGTGGTGCTGTTGAGCCTCCCGGTTTCTACAACCTCCCGGACCACAATACCGTTGTGGGGAACACGATATCTGGGGATATAGGAGTGGTGGTGACCGGAGTCGAGAACAATGTGGTTGGAAATAGGGTGGATGCAAAGCTGGGGGTGGTGGTGCAGTCTGTCCCGGAATCGAGAGCCTTCAACAACTCGATAAGGGACAATGAAATTTCTGCGAACAGCGGGATTGTGATTGCGGGTCTCACAGAAGAGAGACTCACGAACTGCCACATCCAGAACAACTCTCTGGACACAAAACTCGGGATAACCGTATGGAGGAACGCACAGACCGAAATATCCGACAACTTCATCCAGTCCACAAAGTTCGGGACAGTCGTAATAGGGGATGTTGGTACTCCGTTCGCATACGTGGTCCATAACCGCTACGAAGGATTTTCAGGTGCCTTGGTTTTCAAGAGGCACGGATGCGAACTCCACTACAACGACTTCGGAAATACGAGCGTTGGAGTGTGGGGAATAACACCGCAGAGAGTTAATGCGGAATACAACTGGTGGGGCTCTCCGAGGGGCCCATCTCCACGAACATCAATGGCTATTGGGAATGTGGATTTCAGACCATGGCTGGAAACACCTCCTTAAAGAAGGTGTATGGCGATTCTTGTGGAGAATGCAATCGTTATCGAACTCAAAAAAGATGCCAGAACTATGACAATCCACAGATACTCGGGTTTCAGACCGAGCAATTTTCCCAGTACTGATGCGGTCACAGCACCGCTTCCCTGAAACGGGATAAAAACCAGTACGAATATTCCTATGTAGGTGAATCTCCATATCCATGGACGGCGGGAGAGGATGTTGATAGCATTCACCATCACCCGTGCTATGATGTCTCCAATCACCCTGAGTCTGCACACAAGGTCGAAGTTCCATATGATGAAGAGGGATGTGAGAGCGTCCATGGTGGTGAAGGTGAGAGCGGTGTGAAGTGGCTCAAATCCCAGAGCCACGGCAGTCGGGATAACAGACTCCTTCCCGAGCGGTGGGAAGAAATAAACCACCATGAGTGGGTATATTTCACGGGACTGAATTATCAAGAAAATGACTGCAAGAGCGATGGGCAGGATAACTTTTATCCGTCTATCCATGATTTTGATTTATCGTTGTTGAAATATATATCTATGTGAGAGCTGACGGGCTGGACTACGTGGCTTTCATCCTGATTTGGGTGCTGAGCTTGATAGCACTCTATCAGGCGAGAACCTTTGCCAAGAACTTCATCAAGAAGGGCATGAAACGAAACGATTGGACTGGGTATCCTCACGGATACCCCCCAATTCTTTTTTATACCAGTAATGTAATGGTTTATCATGATGTTGGGCATTCTGTGCAAATTTGGACTGCACAAATGGAAGGAGAGATACACGATATATGCGTCTTCCAATGTGGTGGATGTGGAGAGAGTGTGTTTGAGGTGTGGTAAGAAGGAGAACCATGTCAAACCCAGACAGTGAAGTGCTGTTTTGGTAGAATGTCAAACTCCCCATCCAGCCTGTATCCTGCCTGTCTCATCTCCATCATTATGGTGTTCTTAGGCACATAATGTCCAAAAATTCTGCGGAATAACGATTTCTCGTAATCTATTATGACAACTCTTCCGTCTGGTTTCAGAACTTCTCTCAACCTCCTGAAATATTCCACCCTGTTTTTGATGTGGTGGGTGAGATTGCGCATGAACACAAAATCCACTTTCACTTTTTCTGGCAGAGAGAATCCTGATGGGGTTGCGAGGACTGTGATGAGGTTGGTGATGCTGTTCTTCCCTGCCATCATCTGTATGTACTCCAAGAACTTGGGATTCGTATCAACCGCATAAACCCTGCCTTCCCCTCCCACCACCTCTGAAAATCTCATTGAGAAATAGCCACCTCCGGCACCCACATCTGCTATTACCTGCCCCTCCTTCAAGCCCATCCTTTTTATGATTTCGTCCGGCCTGTTCTTCGGGTCTGATGCCAGTCTGTTGAGCATCTCAGCCTTTTTCAGCCCCATCATCTACCCCATCACCGTCTCATTTCTTATCCATCCTACTTATCTATCATACTCTCTTCTCTTTCATTCTTATTTCATTTTATTTCATCTCATCTCATCTAACTTTATTTCATCTTCTCCATCTTAAACTTTCCCAGAGAACACATCACTCCCCCCTTCATTCCTATTCCTCTCCCTGAGCCATCTGACAAACGCATCCATCACAACCTCGACCACCTCTGTCCTCTCCTCCTCGCTCATGCCCACCGCCCTCACAAGAATCGGTCTCATGTTCTCTGCGATGAGGGAAACACCTGTCGGTTTCAATTGCTCTACAAGTTCGTCCAGTGCTCTGTTCACCATGACCTTCGGGTCTATTTCCTCCCCGTACTTCATGACCAGCATTCTAATCACATCTCCATACGAGCGCCCATGCCTTCTTTTCAGTGTATCAAGCTGGGCATACACCTCTGCAGGCACTTTTATGCTCTTCCTCTCATTCCTATTCTTTCCACCCATGTCCACTGTCCACCTCCCCGGAGTGTAAGGTATGCGATACCCTACCCGATAGCTCTTGATGGAGTGTGAGCTAACCGGGTTCGCTCTGCAGCTCACCGCCACCTCCTTTCGCACGAAATTCAGCCTTAATGAAGCTCCACCATTACTTTATTGGGTGAATTTTGGGGTGGGATGTGGTCTGAGGGTGGAATTCCACCTGTGTCCACCCACACCATATCCAGCCACTCTTCCACCCCTCTCCACACATCCTCCACAGATTTTGCTCCCATAACCATGCAACTTCCACTCTCGAATACGATGGACGTTGCCCACTCGTTCCTGATGACGACCGCACAGAACATCTCTGGCTCGTATCTCACATCGAAATCATTTTCAGATAGCACATTGTAGAGGGTGGACAGGTGAATACCATCCAGATGTCCTTTCGCGACCACATTCACAACCCGTGCGTTTCTCACCCTGTGTCCCGTGAGCGAGTACCCTCCCCTCATGAGGGCATCAATGGACTCCTCCTCGGTTTTCGCACCGGTGCATGTGATCGCACCTGATGAGTACAGGTGGAGGGTGCATCCTCCGTATCTGTACTCGATTCTGTGTTTCTTTTTTGTCCCTTTCGCTTTTGCATCTCCGACTCCGTCAACCCGTCCCACAGAGACAACATTCACTATTGTTAATAGCATATTAATAACATACTATTAATTAATATTTAAAGCTAATGGAGTGGGTGGGAGAGAAGAATCGGGACGGGTGGGAGAGAAGAATCGGAACAGATACAATGCACTTTTAATACAGAGTCTTGAGAAAAACACCAAGGTCATCGATAGGTCTGACTTTTGAGATTAAGCTTTCAAAATCGGCTCTGTCTCCATATTTCTCTTCATAACT
>QMVI01000029.1 GCA_003661015.1 Methanosarcinales archaeon
AACTTCACACCCACTTGCTTTGTTCCTGTTGCCATGGCGATTGCATCTCTGATCGAAAGTGGAAAGTTGGATAAAAATGCACTTTCCGAGTCAATCAAAATCAGCTATCCAGAGTAAAGTTGTCATCATACAATTGCTGTGAGACTTTTCGCAACATTTTTATATTTGTTATTGTGTCAGTATTAACAACTTTAAAAAAGTTAATACCATGTAAGAAAATGGGGGTAAAATATGCATATACCAGATGGATTTTTGTCAACACCGGTATGGGTTGGGATGTGGCTCATAACGCTCGTAATAGTTGGCTACGCACTCAGAAAAACCAGAGGCAGGCTCAGTGAAAAACACATTCCACTGATGGGGGTCTTGGCAGCTTTTGTTTTTGCAGCACAGATGCTGAATGTGCCGGTGGCTGGTGGAACGTCTGGACACATGCTCGGTGGTGTTCTAACAGCATCACTTCTCGGGCCATGGAGTGCAACAATCGTGATGAGCTCTGTGTTCGTTGTTCAGGCACTTCTGTTTCAGGACGGTGGTATCACAACACTCGGCGCCAATATATTCAACATGGGTCTAATAGGTACGATATTCGGCTACTATCTCTACGTGTCTCTCTCGAAATTCATTCCGAAAATAATTTCAGCTGGAATCGCTGCATGGATAGCTGTGGTGCTTGCATCCGCCTTCTGCGCTCTTGAACTTGGACTCTCTGGCACAGTTCCTCTAAAAACCGCAATGGTTGCAATGGTGAGCATTCACACACTCATTGGTCTGATAGAACTTGGTATCACGATGGGTGTGCTCGGTGTGATCATGAAGAGGAGACCTGACCTCATGGAAATTGAGAAGGTGTGAGGTGATTGAAGTGAAGTGGTGGCATGTAGGACTCTTGATATCTCTGTTCATAGGAGGATTTCTCTCGCTGTTTGCTTCACCTCTTCCAGACGGGCTTGAAAGGGTTGCAGAAGACCTTGGATTCATCGAACTCGAGCAAAGTGTGGTACCCTCGCCTCTTCCAGACTACTCACTTCCCGGGATAGAGTCCCCAATATCTGGCTCCATAGCTGGCATCGTTGGGGTGCTTCTGATGTTCGGAGTTGTGTGGGGGGTTGCAAATATATTGAAGGGTAGAAATGAGCATAGAAAGTGAAAACATGAAGAGAAGTATGAGTGAAGGAAACGCAAACAACTTGATACACAGACTTGATCCCAGAGCAAAGCTTCTATCCCTCATGGGTCTGGTGGTGGCAGTGGTGCTTTCAGACCCCCCATCAGTTATCCCGCAATTCAACCCTTCCACATTTTTTCCATATCTGTTTGTCATACTCCTCCTGCTCTCCCTTGCCACAATCTCGAAGATATCCCTCATAACACTGCTCAAAAGGTCGATGGTTGTCATTCCCTTCTCTATAGTGGTCGCACTTTTCCTGCCATTCTTTGGGAATGGAGATGTGGTTGTTGATTTGGTGTTTGGCTCACTCGCCCTGAGTTCTCATGGAATTAACACATTCGTAGGTGTGGTTGTGAAATCCTATGTGTGTGTGATGTGTATTATACTTCTCACGATGACAACACCCTTCCCATCCATAATCAAGGCTCTTGGATGGCTTCGTGTTCCAGAAACTTACCTCCAAGTTCTCTCGTTCCTCTACAGGTACATGTTCATTCTCATGGAAGAAGTAACGAACATGAAGAGGGCGAGGGATTCAAGAAACCCAAACAAGGCAAGGAGAATATGGTATATAAGAACCGCAGGACTTATAGCAGGTACTCTCTTCATAAGAGCGTATGAAAGAGGGGAAAGGGTGTATTCTGCAATGGTTTCGAGAGGATACGAAGGGAGGATGCCATCGCTTGGAAGGATGAGGATGGGAATGAAAGACTGGATATTCATGTGTATGTTTATAACTGTTTCAGCATATATCCTGGTGTGAGATGATGAGGGCAATCGAAGTTAACGATGTGTGGTACAGATACCCGAACCAGAAGGAATATGCTCTGAAAGGAATCAACTTTGAGGTCGAAGAAGGAGAGAAAGTGGCGATTATAGGTGCCAATGGGGCAGGAAAATCAACTCTTCTCCTGCATTTCAATGGCATATTGAAGCCAGAGAGGGGAGAGATAAAGATAATGGGTGACTCAGACGTTAGATGGATGAGGTCAAAGGTTGGACTTGTGTTTCAGAATCCAGATGACCAGCTTTTCTGCCCTACTGTCTTCGAAGATGTTGCTTTTGGGCCTCTGAACATGGGACTGCCAGAGGAGGAGGTGGTCAAACGGGTTGAGAATGCATTAAAAGCAGTTGGGCTGTCAGAAGACGGTGGGGTGAAGTGGAGTGAGAGAGCCCCACACCATCTGAGTTATGGAGAGAGACAAAGAGTTGCAATCGCAACCGTGCTTTCTATGGGTGTGGACATACTGGTTCTGGACGAGCCAACGAGCAACTTGGACCCGAAAATGAGAGAGGACCTCATGGAGCTTCTTCTAACCTTCCCGTACACAGTGGTAGTGGCAACCCACGATATTGAATTTGCAGCAGAGGTCTGTGAAAGGATTGTTGTGATGGATAAGGGAGAGATTGTAGAAGAAGGGGTTGCAGAAAGGATTCTCAGCGATATGGAGCTTTTAAGGTCTGTTGGACTCAGAGCACCCACAATCGTGAGAATCTTCGAGGAGCTTGGAATCGACGAGAAACCTGTGAGATTTCATGATGGTGTTGAGACTCTTAAAAGGCTGAAACAAATCAGAATCAATCAAAGAGGAGGAGACCCCACCACGTGAGTCTATCCTCAACTGGAAAATTGAGTTCGACGCCTGCATTCTTCAATGTGGCAACCACATCTATTCCCATTGCTTCCATTGAGGGGCGGGCTTTGAATGGATGTTTGCACCTCCCACCAAGTCCAACACAACTATCACAGAACATGCACTCGCCCCCAGTAAGTCCTGCTGCAAACCTGTATCCCATTCTAAGTGCCTCTCTCTCCAGCATGAGCATGATGTCTGAAAGAATTCTCGAAGATTTTGCAAGCTCATTCACAACTTCCTCTTTCGAATTTTTGGAGGGGTGAGGTGGGTCAATATGTTCAACTGCAACCAACAACGCATATGAATATCTGGAAAGTATTGTTCTGAACTCTTGGGGTGAAGGTGTGAATGGGGGACACATCAAATTAACACCATAGTTCTCACATCTTGGAACGAGACATTTGAGTCTCACCCTCTCATCAACGACAACCTAAGAAGCATCGATTGGTATTGCCTTCGATGACCCGAAGCTTATGGCAAGTTCAGCCAAAACTTCCAAGTCTTTCTATGTCTATGTCTTCTCACTCTCTGTATTTTTTCCGTTGCTCACAGAATCACACATCACATCTATTGTAAAAAAATGTATCGAATTTCATATTCCATATCTATGGATGATGCAGATAGAAAAGCATGGACAAGGAGTTGATACAGAGGCTGGTTGAGATGATGCTCGAAGACCTCAAAATCATGAGAGAGAAGGGGGATTTCAAAACCGCCTCAAACTATTACTCCCTACTCCACAAACTTGCTCTTGACCATGATGAGGTGCATGAGAACGGATTCTGGATCATACTCGAAGAGCTTCCAAAGAGATACAGAAACCGAATTATTAGGAGGTTGAAGAGTGAGATATCTTCGTCTGATTCTGCTCGCCCTTGACCCTGTGTATCTCATGAGACAACTCTCTCTGCGTCCATACAAATACCAATTATCCTTCTTGAGAGACACATCGTCCCGCATAGCTGTGAAGGCTGGAAGACAGACAGGAAAATCAACGGCGGTTGCCCTACTCGCCATTCAATTTGCCATCATGCCCAACAAAACAATACTCATAATCTCCCCATCGCTCCGCCAGTCTTCAGAACTTCTGAGGAAAATAAGAAGATTCGTATCAAAGCTGGATATACCGGTATGTAGAGATACATCCTCTGAACTTGAGTTATGTAATGGGTCAAGAATTCTGTCTCTCCCAGCATCTGAATACACAATTCGTGGATACTCTGCCCACATGGTGATTGTGGATGAAGCTGCATTCGTACCAGACACGCTGTACGAAACAATCACCCCTATGCTTGCTGCTACGAACGGAAGACTGATACTCGTATCAACTCCCTTCGGGAAAAAAGGTTATTTCTACAGAGCTTGGCTGGATGATGGATTCTCCCATCATGAGTTCTCTGTTAACGATTGCCCACACATCTCGAAAGAGTTTCTGGACGAGGAACGCAATAGAATGTCTGAGCTCGCATTCCAACAGGAGTATCTCGCAGAGTTCGTGGAGCATGAGAACTGTGTATTTCCTTACTCGCTTGTCATGGGGGCGGTTGTCGATGCGGATGATAGAGAAGTGGGGAATGGGGCAGATGAGGCATCATTTTACTGCGGAGTTGACCTTGCAAAACATGTTGATTATACCGTATTCGTTGTTGTAAAAGAGATTCATGGGGTTCTGGAGGTTGTTGAGATTGAAACCTATCAAAAAGTACCATATCCTCTCATCTCAGAGAGACTGAAAAAGCTTCACTCAAAGTTCAATTTCAGGCGCATAGTGGTGGATGCCACAGGTGTGGGCGAGGCGGTGGTGGATATGCTCAAATGGGACTCCCACCTGCCCATAGAACCGTTTGTTTTCACCACACGCTCAAAGCTCGAACTTATTGAGATGTTGAGGATTGCACTCGAGAAGGGGGAGCTGAAACTGATTAGAAATCAGAGACTTCTGACAGAGCTGACGATGTTTTGTGAGGGGGAGCATGACGACCATGTCATTGCTCTCGGTTTGGCTGTGTGGGCGTCTCACAAAACAAAAAAACCCAAGGCATTCGTATTTGGAGGCAGAATATGATCATATTCAGAGGAAAGAACAGAGATAGGGTACTGGACAGGATGATGTATTTCATTCGCAATCTTGAGCCAAATATTGAACATGAGCTTGACATCTATGTCCGACATCAAGATGAGTGGGTGATGAAGGTGCTTGTGCATTTCACAAGGGAGGAGGATTATCACAAGAAGTACAGGAAGAAGTTGCAGAAGCTAAACCGCAACATCTGACTAACTTTAATAATAATGGGTTGTAATGAGATGTGATGGATGGAATTGTGGAGGAGGTCTGGGTTGAGAAATACCGCCCCAAGACACTGGACGAGGTGGTGGGGCAGGACCACATAGTTGAGAGGCTCAAGGCTTATGTGAAGCAGAAGAGCATGCCACACCTTCTGTTTTCAGGTCCCCCCGGCGTGGGTAAGACTGCTTGTGCAATCTCTCTGGCTCGTGAAACCTTTGGAGAGAACTGGTCATCAAACTTCGTGGAGTTGAACGCAAGCGATGAGAGAGGTATAAACGTCGTGAGAGAGAAGATAAAGAACTTTGCAAGAACCGCCCCCATAGGCGCGGGCTTCAGAATAATCTTCCTCGATGAGGCTGATGCCCTCACGCCAGATGCCCAGTCAGCACTCAGAAGAACGATGGAGATGTACACAAGAACGTGCAGATTCATTCTCTCATGCAACTACTCATCCAAGATAATAGAGCCCATACAGTCAAGATGTGCCATTTACCGGTTCAAGCCGATATCTGACGATGCAATCGAGAAGAGGCTCTCGTACATAGCAAAGTGTGAGAAGATAACTATCACTCCAGATGGAATGAGGGCAATCGTGTATGTGGCTTCTGGAGACATGAGAAGGGCTGTGAATGTCCTTCAAGCAGCTGCCATGCTCACCAAGAAAATAGATGTGGAAACCATATACGATGTTGCATCCTTTGTAAGACCTGAAAAGATGGAGGAGCTTGTCAAAACAGCTCTGGCAGGAGATTTTCTCAGTGCAAGAAAAATACTCGATTCGTTCATGCTCGAAGATGGGCTTGCGGGGGATGATATACTACTTCAACTCCACAGAGTGCTTACTCAAATCGAGCTACCCGAAAGGTTGAGGATTGAATTAATGGATAGAGTGGGAGAGGCAGACTTCAGACTCACAGAAGGAGCAAACGAAAGGATACAGCTTGAGGCATTGCTTGCAAGCTTTGTATCATTAGGAAAACATGCTGGCAAGGATTGAAGGAAGTTCGTACTTTGTGAACGATAACACTCCCTTTATCCTCAGTCTCTGTGGAATCTCCTCAAGCCCACCAATAAAGTCTGGAACCCTTGCTCTAAGAATCAATTCACCAACCCTTCTCTCAAGCACCTCACTCACGCCGATTATTGAGTTTGTGGGTCTCGGATTAACATCCACCACCCACACATCATCTCCAACAACAACATCCACCCCCACATATCCTCTGCACCCAAGTGCTTTACAAGCTTTTATGGCAATTTCGTATGACTCTTCTCTCTTCGGATGATGGTAAGGAACTGTGTTCCCTATGTACTCCACCCTTATTCCCTTTCCCTCTGGCTTCATCAAAATCCTTTGAAGATTCAAGGTGAGTGGGATGGCACATGAATCAGAGACAACACACCCCACACTCATACTCATCCCTCCAACAAATTCCCATCCCTCGCCTGATGGACAATCACTTATGAAAACATCCTCAGAACCACATCCAAACCTTGGCTTCTCGACGCACATTCCATTCCCATTCCATGGCTCTGGGGTTGGAATGTTATTCTCCTTCAACACTTGATAAGTTGCTCTTTTATCAGCACACACCTTCGCACTTTTCGGTGGACATCCAAGATTCACACAATACTCTTCCACCATGGTGTTGAGTTGATAGAGCATATCATCTGGAGCTATTGCGAGAGCTGCATCCACATATTTGAGTCTCTGCTCAAAATCTCTCTCAAAATCAGAGCATGGAACACCTCTCCCCCACTTTAAATGTTTTGCCCTAGGTGGAGCGAGATATTCAACCTCACATCCACACTCCTCGAAATCACGAACGAGTGTGGAGAGCATTGCAATCCCCTCGTTGATGAGAGGCTGGAATTCTGTTGCATAGGCATATTCAGCAACTAATACCTTCATATGCTTCAACCTCCACTACATTCACCATGGCAAAGTGTGTTGTGCTTGTAGAGAGATGTGTGGGATGTGGGGAGTGTGTTGTGGTTTGCCCTAACAGAGCTATGTCTCTCCAAGACAAAGCGCACATAGACCTCGAAAAATGCAGTGGGTGTGCTGTGTGTATGCGGACATGTAGATACGGGGCAATCGAGAAAATTGAAATTGATTGAGTTTATCTATCGCATGAGTGCACTCCTGTATCTACATATTCCTTAAAATGCTTTATCCATTTTGGTGTAGTTGGACATGTTTCTACGAATTTTACGAACTTCTTTATATGCTCTACTGTTTTTGGATGTAGATAATGCTCCATTGTGCAGGCATCACTCTCTGCAATGTCCTCTGGAACACCAATTATGAGCAGTAATTTCTTCAAGTTATCATGCCTGTCCTTCACACTCATCCCTATCTCAAGTCCTTTTGACGTGAGCAATATTGGGCCATGTTTCTCATAGCTCACAAGTCCCATCTCTCCGAGTTTCTGAACCATTTCAGTAACGGTGGCTGGTCTGACGTTGAGTTCGCTGGCGATATCTTTCACCCTCACATAATTCTTTTTCAGTGAGATGGTGTATATTGCCTCCAGATAATCCTCCACTCTTCTGGTTATGGTTATCACACCACAATCCCCCTTAAAATATCAATCTACCTATCAAGACTATGAATAGGGCGACTGTATATGCGAGTAAAAGCTCATACAAAATAACGAAAGCTGTCCATTTCCATGAAGCTGTCTCCTGTCTCACCACCGCCATTGCAGCGACACACGGAACATACAGCAATGTAAATACCATGAATGCATATGCACTGACTGGGTCTATAGAGGTCGAAAGGGCAGTGGAGAGCTCAGTTCCGTAAAGAACTCCAAGTGTGCCAACCACCGCCTCCTTTGCAAGAAAGCCCATCAGAAGTGCGGATGTGATTCTCCAGTCAAACCCAAGGGGTTCCATCAAAGGTGAGAGAAACTGTCCGATCTGGGCAAGATATGACCCTTCAATCGTTCCGGTCGGATAGGATGAAAGATACCATGCGAGGATGACAACACCAAATATCACAGTTCCAGCCTTTTTGAGGAAATGTTTTCCTCTCATCCATGTAGCCATGAGAACTGTCTTTATCGATGGAATACGATACGGAGGAAGTTCGATTATGAAGGGGGAAGGGGCTCCTTTCAGAACACTTCTACCAAACACCACAGAGAGAACCATTGCAAGCAGTATTCCGAGCAAGTACATTGAAAATATCACAGTTCCTGCATGGTCTCTGAAAAAGACTCCAGCAATCAGAACATACACAGGTAGTCTCGCACTGCAAGACATCAAAGGATTGATGAGGATTGTAAGAATTCTTTCTCTCTCGCTCTCAATCGTCCTAGTTGCCATGATTGCTGGTACATTGCATCCAAATCCCAATACCAAGGGAATGAATGACTTCCCGCTCAACCCAACAACTCCCATTGCTCTGTCCATGAGGAATGCGACTCTTGCCATGTATCCTGTGTCCTCGAGTACAGCAATGACAAAGAACACAAAGAATATGGGTGGTATGAACACAAGCACAGACCCGAGACCTGAGATGACTGCACCAGACACAAAAGAGCCAACTGCACCACTCAGATAAGATGAAGAGTACTCACTGAGAGTTGAGAAGAATGAATCTATCAGGTCTGATATTGGGGCAGATGCTCTATACGAGAAAACAAAAGCTCCCCACAAGATTATCAAAAATATTGGATAGCCAAGATATTTGTGGAGAATGAACTTGTCAATTCTGTCAGATATCTTCCATCTCTCTCCTTTTTTCTCAACACATAGCCTCAATATACTGCGTATCGCCTCGTACCTCCTCTGTGCAAGAATAACATCCCCTCGGATGTTGGGCATATCTCTCAAACGCACATCTCCAACGATTTCCTTTATCTCCTCATCGCCTTCAAGAAGTTTGAGGGCAACCCACCTCGGTGGGATTGTTTTTGGTAGGTTAAGGTTATCAAGCTCTTGCTCTATCTTTGTGATGAGGGTTTCAACATCCCCTCCATAACCCACAAAGCTCCTCCTCGACTTTCCAGCCTCTTTCAGTATTGCATCCTTCAGCTCATCTATTCCCTCTCCCCTCCTCGCAACTGTTGGTACAACAGGAACACCAAGAAGTTCAGATAGCATGCCCACATCTATTTTCATGGACTTTGTGGCTTCATCGAACATATTCAGGACAACTATCACATTCACACCCATTTCAAGCAAGAGGAGTGTAAGGTACAGATTTCTCATGAGGTTTGAGGAGTCCACAATGTCCACAACAACATCTGGTTTCTCGTTTATGAGGTAATCCCTTGCTATTTTCTCTGCAACCGAGTCAGAGCCAAAACCATACAGCCCAGGGAGGTCAACAACCTCCACCCTGAC
>QMVI01000030.1 GCA_003661015.1 Methanosarcinales archaeon
GCTGGATTAGATATTGTTTTAAATGTTTTGTTTTCAGTATCGTAGATAACAAAATTTTTGCATCTCCCAAATTTTGGTTCAAATTCTGCATCAAGCCCTTCACCACTCGAAGATATTGCAATTTTCATTTAATCACCTCATTATATAGTTCTTTTATAGCTATTGATGCTGTAGATTCTGGAAATTCTTCAACGACAGTACTTCCGATCCTAAATGCTTCTAAAACACCCTTATCAAAGGGTATCCTCCCTACAACTTCAACATCCTGTTCCCTACAAAAACTTTCTATTTTGGCGGTGTTGTTTAGATTTAGATTAAAATTATTTATGCAAACAAGAAATGGAACCTCTAACTTTGTTAAAAGTGATAAAACTCTTTTTAAATCGTGTATGCCAGAAGTACTCGGTTCTACAACAGCAAGTGCCAGGTCTGTTCCAACTACAGATGCAATCACGGGACACCCGATGCCTGGAGGCCCATCAATTATAACTATGCCTTTTCCAATATCTCTCGCCTTGTCCCTAACAAGTGTTGCTAACTTTCCAGAATTTCTTTCACCTGGCTTCAATTTTGCATATGAAAGATATCCCAATCTTGTCATTGAAACATAAATATAGCCAGAGACTTCCTCCCTAAGTTCTATAGCCTCATTAGGACATAGATATGCACATACACCGCACCCCTCACAAAGCACTTTATCAACTCTCCCCGAATCGATTGCACCAAATCTACATACTTCAGAACATTTTTCGCATCTTGTACAGATATCCTGATTGATATGGGCTCTTCTCGATCCTCTAAACTCACTAACAGAAATAATATCATGAGGGTTCAGATATAAATGAAGATTTGGAGCATCCACATCACAATCTGCAAGTACAACCTTACCCGAGAGAGCAGCGAGATTAACCGCTACAGTTGTCTTACCAGTACCTCCTTTGCCACTTACAATTGCAATTTCTTTCATATACACTCCTCAATTCTCTCAAAAACCGAATGAAAAATATCGATCCATTCAGGCATTTTTTTGATAAAAGGTCGTGCATTCGAGGTTTCCTGATAAATTTCCCTGCTAAATGGTATTTTAATTAGAGGCGATAAAAATTTCTTATTTTCAAGTTTATCGAAGTTTTCGGATTTATTCAGAATTACTCCAAACGGTATGTCCATCTCATCGAGTATCTCGCTCATCGCCTTGATATCATGAAGGCCAGAAGGTGTGGGCTCTGTAACAATGATGCAATAATCACATCCATATATAGATTCTACAAGTGGACATGAACATCCAGGTGGTGCATCAATTATTATCACATCCTCTTCACTCGCCTAATTTCTAACACATCTTATTACTGGAGAAGGCATATACTCGCCAATATCAAGAGTCCCATAAACAACCTTTATTCCTTCTCCTTTCCCTACTCTCACAACCCCCACTCTTCTTTGAGTTTCTGTAATAGCTCCTTGAGGACATACATACGAACATCCACCACACCCATGGCACAGCTCCTCAAAAACAATAACTTTCGATAGCACAGCAATTGAATTAAACTGACAAAAATCTTCACAAATCCCACATCTTGTACATGCCTCTTCGTCCACAACTGGTTTTTGTACAACAACTTCTGTCTCTTTATCAATATTGGGTCTGATAAAGAGATGAATATTTGGCTCTTCAACATCACAATCAAGTACCTCAACTTTTCTACCATTCAGAGAGAGTGAGAGAGCAAGATTAACCGCTACAGTTGTCTTACCAGTACCTCCTTTGCCACTTACAATAGAGAGTATCATCTTCTACATCCGTCCATATCAGTTGCCAGTTTAAGAAGACCTCTTCTCCACATTTCTATGCTATCTTTAACACTTCCGCTTGCACCAAGATATACATCAACACCAAACCTCTTTAATGTTTGAATAGCCTTTACTCCAAGACCCTGACATATCACCACATCAACACCCTCTCTTATCAAAAATTCGGGGGGGTGCCCCCGCCCCCCCATGTGCTCTCCACGGTTCGGTATGACTACCACATCTCCATTATCCATATCCACAATAGTGAAAGTAGGGGCACGACCAAAGTGCTCACATACAACATCGTCAAGTCCGTCATTGCCCCAAGTCGGTACACACACTCTCAACACTCCCACCCCCTTATTCTTCCTTTCTTTCTGAATCGCCTTCCTCAGAGTTAGAATTTCTAAGCTCGGTTATTCTCTTTTCTATCCATTTCAGCTCTTCATTAATGAAATCTCTGTATTCTTTGAGAACTTTTATTTCCTCCTCTGGTGAGTAGGGAAACCACCAAGGTGCCCACCACCAGCATCCTCTAAACCTTCTAAACCACCATCTTCCTCCCGGTCTTTCCCAAGGTGGAAGATAACTGAACCTGCCTCTTCCAGGCCATCTGTACATTTTGCATCACCTCCACTCAAACATTATAATTCCATCTATATTAATTTTTACACTATTGCGTAAAAATATTTATCTATTATTAAGTTGAGAATAGTAATATGAGGGTGAGCGTTCTTGTAAATGATATAAGCAAAGGGAGCATCAAAGCCCAGCACGGATTATCTTTTCTGATAGAATTGGATAATATCACGATTTTGATGGATACTGGAGCCTCTCCAGATGTTTTGGTACATAACGCAAGAGAGATGAGAGCTGGAATAGAGCATACAGATGTTGTCGTGCTGAGTCACGGGCATTACGACCACGTGGGTGGTCTTTTTGGAGTTTTGAACATAGTAGAGAAAAAACCTCTGCCAATCGTAATGCATCCAGATGCCATTAAACCAAAACTGTCGCTTCATCCAAGGCTCAGATACATAGGCGCACCATATAGATGGGAAGAAGTTGAGAATGCAGGTGGGGTATTGCTACTTGCAACTTCTCCATTAAAACTATCACAAGATGCATAGACAACTGGGGAGATTCCAAGAAGAAGCGAATTTGAAAAGGTGGAGGGATTTTGGACGTTGGAAAGAGGTTCTCTCGTACCAGATATCATGATGGATGATATGTCTCTGATTGTGAGAACGAAAAGGGGACCGGTTGTTTTTACAGGATGTGCCCATGCAGGGATTGTCAATATTCTGAATACAGTGGTCGAAATGTTCGGTGAAGTCGATGGTGTGGTGGGTGGATTTCATCTTTTTGATGCGAGTGAAGAGAGGATTATAAAGACGATTGAGATGTTGAGTGAGATAGAGCCGGAGATTATATTGCCTTGCCACTGCACCGGAGAGAATGCGATAGAAATGATGAAGGAAAGGCTAGAAGGAGTTAAACCTCTCAAAGCAGGAGACATAATTGAGATATAACGCCGAGGGCGAGATTCGAACTCGCGCGATGCAAACGCATCACTGGTTTTCCTGTCTTATCAATTCACATCTCAAGACCAGCGCCTTAGGCCACTAGGCTACCTCGGCATTACTTACTATACTCTTCTGCATAAATGACTTTTTCTATTCCAGTCCATTCCAGTATCTGCTTGGCTAAGCTCTCTTTCATCCTAAGCCATCTGATGTCATAGCTCATCTCGTTAGGAATCCATATCATTACAACATTGTCAGAAATCTCAACTTTCATATCTTGATTTAGATACAACTGGAGCAATCCTTTCACTTTTTCCAACTCATCATCTACTTTCTCCTCTATCTTGTAGTTGTATATGATGGTTTTACCAGCAAGAGGATTGTTGAAGTCTACTCTGACCCTCCTTCCTATTACCTTTGTTATTGTACCTATCCTGCCTTCTATATTCACTCTTGACCCCTCAACAGGATTCTCAAACTTTGTTATTGAGAACATCTTTACGAGCTCGGGTCTCCAATTCCCAAATCCTTTTTCGGGTGGGATGACGACTTCCCCTTCGTATCCAACATCCTTGTCCATAATATCCTCTTCAAGACCCATCACCAAATGCCCAGCACCTATGACTACCACATCTCCACCGTATCTCATGTTCTCACTGTATATACCATGCTCCTTTGCAACATCTTCGTATGTAGTGTCAAATACAGTGCCATCCTCAAGCTTTCCGATGTAGTTGAGTTTTATGAAGTCTCCCTTATTGAACGCCAATTATCTCACCGCTTCACTCATATACTCAAAAGGTTAAAAACCTCTCGCAACATATGCTATGAATTCTCTTATCAGTTTTGAAAAGAGAATAGCACCTTGTGAGAAATCATAATGTGGTATTAGCTCAACAACATCCAAACCAACTGCCATTTTACGAGCTTCTTTAATTACGTACTCTATATCCCATGGACTCAAACCAAAGGGTTCTGGATTTCCAACTCCTGGGACATAGGCAGGGTCAACAACATCAGCATCTATCGAAATATACAGGTGTTTACATCCAGCACCCTCCAACCCCTCAAAGATTTCCCCGAGGGCCTGCTCAATCCCCTCATTTTTTATTGTGGATGAAGTTACAAATTTTATTCCCGCCCTCCTTACAAATTCAAACTCTTCTCTTGATCCACTTCTCACCCCCACAACAGCATACCTATTTTTGGGTATGAGTTTGAGGATTTGATACGACGTTGAAGCATGTCCTTTATTCAATCCCTCATAGCTTTTTCTCATATCAAGATGGGCATCAAGCATAATGACTCCAACATCCTCAAAGACGTCTGTACACGCACCAACACACCCTATACTTAAAGAGTGTTCTCCCCCCATCATGATTGGTATCTTACCATCTTTCAGGATTTGTTTTGTCTATGCCCACACTCTGTCAATACACTCCTCCACAAGACATCCCAGGTCTAAATTCCCAACATCACACACCTTAATATCTGCGATATCGATATCCAGCTCAGGATTGTATGTTTCAAAGTTGTAAGATGCCTGTCTTAGTGCATCTGGAGCAAATCTACTTCCTGTCCTGAACGATGATGTTCCATCGAAAGGAGCTCCAAATATAACAAAATCAGACTCCTCATACTCTGCATCTGCATCAGCAAAAGTCGGTTGTATGTACATTTTACCTTATGTCAAGTTTGATTTTTCCCATGGATGTAAGGTATTGTACATCTTTGCCCTCTTCCAGCTTCGCCAGTTCCTCATCAGTGACCTTAATCTCAAATGTAGAATAGGTTTCCATATCCATCAACTGCACCACATTTCCGCTTATTGACAGAACTTGGGCAGTTTTTCTCTCAACAATTGGCACATATATTTTCGCATCCACTGGTTGAACGAGTGATCTCTTCTGATTATCAAATAGACCGATTGCATCGATTCTAGCTTTCGCAGAGCCATGTTTCCCTGGTTTGGATTTTGTTATGCTCTTTATGACACATACTTCGCCATCTATCAAAACGTATCTGCCCTCCTTTAGTTTTCCCACCTCAGTTTGTTCTTTCATCCCAACCCACCATCCACGGGTATCTGTGGCATGGTATATAAGTTTAATTTCTTGGATTCAACCCTTGTATTCGCTTCCTACAATTTCCCTTATCGCTTTTGCAGTCTTATCACCGACAAGCGGTGTCTTTTTAAGTTCTTCTTCTGAAGCACTCATAACTTTCTCAACACTTCCAAATTCTTTCAAGAGATTCTTTGCTACTTTTGGTCCAACTCCGGGAATGGATGAAACAACATATTCCTGTCTCTCTGTGAGTGTTTTAAATGTCTTTTTTCCATGGACTATTGGTCTCTCTCCCCTTTCTTCCTGCTCCCTCCTTGCAACTATCTTGAGAAATTCAGCGGTCTCTTCTTTGTCTTTTGTGAAGACAATGGGTATTCCAAAGTCAACCGTTATAGATGCAAAGAGTCCCTTTACTGCATTTGGATGGATATTTCTGACACCATATACATCCTCCCCTTCCACTATCAATATCGGTCTGCTGAATGTTTTTGAAAGGTCTGAAAGCTGGAGGAATAAATCTCTATTACCGTCTACCAATGAATTGATCAAGTCTTGTGCCGTCTTTCTTTCAACCCCCACCCTTTCACTCAGGATATAATCACCAACCTCGAGGGTAGTTGGAAAAATTTCGGTTTCATTTTCCAGATATTTCACAATCCCTGACCTCAATTCTCTTATATCCACATATATGACTGGCTTTCTCTCCCCTTTCTTATTCTCATTCTCTCCTCTCTCCACAGATATCCCAATTTTCCCTACCTTCTCCTCCATCCTCCTCTCCTTTCTCATACTTGACCAGTAAAAAGCTTCATCTCTTGTGCCTTTTGTTATCAAGACTGCTACTCTTCCATAGTGTCTTCTTCCTGTTCTTCCTTTTCTCTGTATCGACCTTATTTCAGACGGGACTGGCTCGTAAAAGATTACCAAATCTGTGGATGGGATATCAAGACCCTCCTCAGCAACAGATGTTGCAACAAGAACGTTGTACTCTCCGGTGCTGAACTTCTTCAGGGTCTCTACCTGTTCTTTCTGAGACAGTCCTTTGTCTCCTTCTCGACTCCCCTGTCCAACAAATCTGATAGCTCTGACACCCTCAACATTTGAAAGCGTCTCAAGTACCATCTGAGCACTATCTCTGAAATTTGTGAACACGATGATCAGCGAAGAAGGATTCTCTTCAATCTGTTTTCTTATTATTTCACTCACCATCTCCAACTTCGGATGCTCTACGTCTATATTCTGAAGTCGGTAAATTATCCCTTTTTTCTCTATTTCAGAGAGAAGTCTCTTCGAAGCTTTGCTACCCCTCAGAGACTCTGCTTCACCTCTCAACCGTTCGATATATTTTCTGAAGGCACTTACACCCTGTGTCTCTATCAGCTCTATACCATGTGAAAGTTTCAGGAGCTCTGCAATGATTGAAAGTACATGGTAAAGGTACTGTTCCTTTGAATTCTTTATTTCTGATAGAATTTTCTGTTGTAGAGATAACAACTCTTTTTTGGTTGGATTCTTTGGGACTCTTATACCAAACGGACACATTTCAACGAGTTTATTTGTCATGTCCTCAAATATCGAATATAAATCACTTCTCAGTTTTTTTATCTCTGGTGGTAAAGGAACCTCTATCCACTCTATTTCTTTCTTAGGTATGTACTTCCTCACATCAGGGTCTTTCTCGCTCTTATAATGGACATATTCGATTCCAAGATTTGAACACACCTCCTTTATCCTTTCCTCATCAGAGCCAGGCGAGGCAGTCATTCCAAGAACGAGAGGGTCATCACATTCTTCATAGTATTTCTTTGCGATGTACGTGTATGCATAATTACCAACCGCTCTATGTGCCTCGTCGAATATGACCAAAACAAAATCCTTTAAAGATGCTCTTCTGGCTATCAAATCATTCTCAACAACTTGGGGGGTGGATACGATTATCTTTGAGTTACTCCATATCTCACACCTCTTGTCGGGTGGTATTTCACCCGTGAGCATCCCTATTTCGTTGATGTTTAATGCATTTCTGAAAAAAAGGGTGTGCTGATTTACCAAAGGCCTCGTTGGAGAGAGGACGAGGACCTTTCCATCCTCTTTTTGGAGTCTTGCGACCATAACGAGTAAAGCAACAACTGTTTTTCCAAGACCTGTTGGAAGAATTACCAGACTTGACCCTCTAAGAGACTTTTCTGCCAACTCAATCTGATATGTCCTGTAAGCTATTGTATCTTTCTTTATGAGAGGATGCTCAACAAACTCTGTTTCCATCGATATAATAAATGGCTCATGATTTTATAAAATCTTGCAGTCTTTTCAGAGCAAGCATCTTCTCTTTCTTTTCACATTTTGCATCCTCAATCGCACTTCTGAGAATGTCTATGGTGTTGTCATATGTCTCTCTATCAACCGGGAATGGGTGTCCATCCTTTCCACCATGTGCAAACGTATATTTTACCGGGTCTTTCCAGCTCGCTTTAACACCCCACAAAAGCTCGGATAACAGCGCAAGAGCCCTTATCTTCTTTGGACCCATACCTTTGATGAGTATGAGCTCTTCATAGGACTCGGGCTGAAGCTCATACGCTTTCATGAAAACTCCCATGCAATCTTTACCTATCCTTATCTCGTGATGGGATGGCATGGTAAAATGTTCAACAGCAGAGAAATCAAGGAGGGTGGTTTGGAGAGGTGAATTTGTGGATATGGTAGGCACAATATGTGCAGCATCCTTTACAATGTCAAGACTGGCTTTTCTTGCTTCTCTACTCTGTGATGATGTCATATCCAACACCTTCTTCTCTCGGGTATCTGAACATATTGCTGAATGAGGTTCCTCACAAAAATCCATAACATCCATAGAAAGCCAGTGATATCTCCTCGCATACCTATCCTTCATCCCCTGCTGTATGACCGCCCATTCGCCCTTCTCACTCATGACAAAGGAGTGATGATAGAGTGAGAAACCATCCTGAACACATGCATTATCGACCTTTGCACTTAATTTACTCGCAACCACCATCTCATCAATCTTTTTACTACTTAACCCAAATTCGTCCCCTATTTTTGGTATCTCTTTTACTGTCTTTAACGATGTCTTTCCCTTACCCCCTGCCAGCTTCACTCCCACATCCACATCTGAAAGAGCAAGTTTGAGGGCGCCACATGTTGTTGTGGTTGTTCCCGAGCTGTGCCAATCAAAACCAAGGACATGTGAAAATGCTTGGAACCAGAAAGGGTCAGAGAGTCTTCTCAACAAGTGTTCAGTACCGTATTCCATTACTATGACTTCACAAACACCTCCTGCCAGTTTTACCATTCTCTCAAAAAGCCATCTGGGCGTCCTTCCGCTGTGAAGGGGTAGATTAACATATCCAGTCCTTTTCATATTTTCACTATCCTTACTCGATTGTAATACTCTCGCCACTCTCAAGTGCGTTTTCTATTATTCTTGCAAACTCAGATGCTCTTGAAATCTTTACCTCTCCATTCTTACTGACCGTTGCTGTGAAGAGATATGTGCCTCCCACATAAATATCCACATCCTCGCCGGCATATTCTGGCAACTTTATTACCAAACTCTTCTTGGTAACATAAATCTCTCCAATTCCTTCTCCTCCTTCCCTACTCTCCCCTGTTTTCTCCAGCACTTGTATGGGTATTCCCAGTTTTCCCTCAATCTTCTCTATTCGCTTTCCACCCCTCCCTATTATTTTAGGGATATCCTTTTTTGATGCATAAACAAGTGCCCTTCCGCCCACAATCTCGACATCTATACCATCTGACACATACCTTGAAAGGCTACGCTTCACAGTATCTGCTGCAAGTTTAGCTTCAGGCATTTTTGCTTCTTTCTCAATGGGCATCACGACAGTCTGTTCTCCATATGTATATATCTCGTATTCAGGTCGTTTTGTTTCAAAATCCTCAACTATTATGACTGGTCTTGCAAGGTCTTCCTGAAACATTCCATGGGGCACTTTCACGGTAAAACGTAGGTCATAGACCTTTTTTACTTCTCCTTTGTCTATGAAGACAACAGTATCCACCACCTGCGTA
>QMVI01000031.1 GCA_003661015.1 Methanosarcinales archaeon
CCGCCTTCAGTTCGTAATCCACCCTGATGGAGAATTCTCTGACGTAGTCGCTGATTGCCTCACCTCCCAGCGTCAGAGAAGTTATGTCATCCCACTTCAGCACCGAGGTGGATGGAGAGGCATGCGAACCAGCCCCGACATAATCGCTTGTCGTGTAGCCCGCATAGTCTGCACCTATCATCGTTACATCCAGCGTTGCAACCTCTCCCTCCCTGAACGTGAGGGTTGCACTCTTCACCACACAGCCTGCATACTTGCCGAAGTGATCTGTGCCCCCGACATCCACGATATGTCCTATCGAGATGGAGGGCAGATCGTCGTCCGTACCAGATGCACTTCCAAGCACGTGCGTAGCCCACCATGTCAGGTCGTTCGGTTTAATACTCATCGCCAGCTCTATCTCCTGTCCTGTTTTCTCGATTGTGAGACTCTCGAGTGCCTCCTCACCGCTCGCTCTCAGATACCTTATATCTCCAGTCTGGGTGCGGATTGTGGGTGTGAATCGCTCGACAAGTCCGAACCACTGCATCACCGGCTCAGTCGGGAAAACGCCGAACGTTGTCTCATCCACGTATTCAACTGGCTGATTCCCTCTTATCATCTCATGCACCTCCGTACTTGGTTATGAGTTCTTTCACTCTCTCGATTTCTGACTGAGTATCTTCGATTCTGTGCTGGATCACCGAGACAAGTCGGGACTTCGTCTCGTCCGACAGCCTCGAATTGAGAATCAGACTCTTCTCAGATTTCAAATCGTTCAACTGGCTCTGGAGGGATTCCCTCTTCGTGTTCAGATACTCCATAACGTCTTGGGCGCTCATCACCGTTTTGAGAAGTGACTCGAGCGATTGGGCATAATTTTTGAGGTAATCCAACTCAATTTTTATCATGTCAAGCTCCTGCACTCAAACACCTCCTTCAAGAAAATGAACTTTGAATTCCACAATTCTGCAATTCGGACTTTTCTCTCTGTTTGATGTGGTGGTTATGGTGTAGCCGAGTTCTGCATTCAGAAGAAGTTGCACAACATCATCCGCCAGCTCATCCCTCTGCTTCATGGTGTTTGACCAGACCTTCACCTTCACATCGGCAATGAACTCACTCAGAACAAGTCCATCTTCGAGGTCTCTATAGTGCTTGGTGCTAATAATTTCTCCCTCAACCGTTATCATGGGATACATCGGTTCGTGGGAATGGTATGCGGTGAAGATCCACGAGTCTCCAGCCACATTCGGGTCATTGGGATTCGTAAGGTTCTCTCTCAGGTAATCCCTCACTGCAAGTACAATATCCTCCAACATCCTGAATGAGGTTGCAGGAGGGGTAGAAGGTGCTAAATATAAATAAGTCAAAATAATAAAATCAGAAAGGGTGGGGGGAATAAATAGGGGATACTGTGTCAGATCCGTGTACTTATTATGTCATGTTTATTTATCTTACTTTACCTTATCTCAAACCTCTTTCTGTCCAGCAATTCCTGTTTCTTTGCCTCGTTCCAGCCACTCACATCCTGCAGATACCCGGTTATCCTTGAAATGGGCAGAACGTTGTGCGAACCGCATTCCGGACAGTAGAACTCACCACACACCGGGCAGACATGTATTCCAGAAATGGGTTTCATGCACGAACCATGCTCACGGGCATACTGTCTAACAGGACAGTTCTCTTTGGTGTATTTAGACTCACTCTTGATAGCCTTTTCAATGACTTCTTGAAGCATAGTAATGAATTGACTCCAATTCTATTTAAACATTGAGTTAAATATCATGAGATATCGAGAGGACTGAATCTCATCTCCACCATCTCATCGTATCCCCATGCCCTCATCTGTGGGATGAGGACATCCCTCTCGAACACTCTTTTGATCTGGCGTTGCATCGACATCAGAACGTTCAGCCTGTCTTTCTCTGAAACGTAGGAAGATGCATAGGTTGAGCCTCTTGCCTTTCCGGTTGTGATTTCTGACTGGAGGAGAGCTATTGCAATGTCTCTTTCCAGACTCTCTTTGAGTCCGAGAATGTCGGTTGCTCCTGTGGTTGGAGTCAAAGGCTTCACCTCGAATCCCACTCCCACAATGTCCTCGTTCTGCTCAAGCTTCTGCATCTCCTCTTTCACATCGTCCAGCACTTTCTTTATCTCCTCGAACCTTCCTTCGTGCAGAAGCGGTTCGAGTCCCTTCATATCGATGTGAAGTCTTCCCATACCGTATCTTCTGACAGCTTTTGTGAATCCTTCGAGCAAATCGAGTTTGTACTTCACGATTCTGTCTATGGGGTCGAGAAGTGAGATGCCATACAGACCGAGGGTGGTTCTGCCCATGATATCTGTGCATACATTCCCCTCTGGGAAGAGGCGAAATAGTGCGAACTCCTCCCTGTTGAATACGGTGGGGACAGACTCCTCCTGAACAACCGCTCTGTCCACCCTACCCTTCAGAATGTGTGTGGGAATCTCTTTCGGTCTCACTCCTTTGGGGAGGAGAGTGATGTATCTCATGGGGAGTGGAGTGAGTGATGAAATCGTATCGCCATCCCATTCAAGGTGGAGAACAACTGTTCCATCACGGGCAAGCAGTCTGGCAACTGTTGCAATCACGTGGTCGAGATTCACTCCCACTGCCCACTTTTCAAGCTCCTTCACACCACCACTTAACTCGAAGCCACTTGAGATTGTGAGACCCAGCTTCAGAAGTGAGGTTGCAACGTAGGGGTCGATCTGGGAGAGCTGTTCGTATCTGATGAAACGGTTGGATGTGTCAAGGTAGTAGTTCCCCACTCTGTAGTCATCTGATGTGATTCTGGGTATTGCCGACAAAGAAGCCTGAATTCTTTTCTTTCTGAAGAACATGATTGATTATTGGAGAAAGGGTAGATTTGGCTAAATTTTTTAATTTTTTTATTTTAATTTTTATTTTTTTATTTATTTTGATTTTTATTTCAATTCATTATTCATTAATATTAATTATATTTTCTCAGAATATCCTTCAGTTCCCTCAGAAACTCCTCCACCGTTCTCTCAGAAACGTGGGGCATCATGACCATTCTTATTGCCTCACCCACTGCCGAGACATACCAGTTCCTTCTCATCAGCTCGTTCTTCACATCCTCCGCCCTATCGCATCTCACACACAGCACATTGCACACCGGCTCTATGACCGGCTCGAGTCCGAGCTCCTCACACCCTTCTTTCATGAGATGGGTTATACGCATGCACTCCTTCACGATTTTCGTGTAGCCTTCCCATCCGAGATGTCTCATCACCGCATACGCACCCACAACAGAACCGCCAGCTCTCGTTCCGGTGAGTGTGTATTGAGAGCGGTGGGTAAGGTAGGGCGTATCGACCGCCAGTCTATCCATCACGTTCTCCCTGAAAACAAGCACACCGCACGGAATGGTTGAGAATCCCATCTTGTGAGGGTCGATGGAGACAGAATCAACACCCTTCACAAAACCCCAGTCTCTCCTTCCAAGAAACGGAAGGACAAATCCACCAAACGCAGCATCCACGTGCAGGAATATTCCTCTCTCGTCTGCGATCTTCCCCAGCTCCTCGATTGGGTCAACCTGTCCGTACTCTGTTGTACCCGCGATGCCAACCATTGCAAACGTGTTATCATCCACCAGCTCCTCCACCCCACCAACATCCACTCTCAAATCCTCATCGAGCGGAGCCCTCCTGATCTCAACACCCAGAAGGTCTGAAATCTTATCAAAAGAGAAGTGGGCACTCTCAGGAACCACAATATTTCCCTTTTCACTTTTGCCCAATTTCCCTTTGCTCAGTTTTCCTTCCTTCTTTGCAACCCCTTTCTTTGCAACCCTCATCGCCTGTATGTTGGATTCTGTTCCTCCGGTGGTTGCGAATCCCCATGTCTTTGAGTTGCCAGCAAGCTCCCCAACCCTCTTCACCATACACTCCTCTATCTATGAGGAAGCGGGAAACAGCCCCGGGTCTCCGAGGTTCGATTCCATGTAGAGGATGTGTGCTCTCACAGCAACCGGATGGGGTAAGGTGCACATCGAAGAGAGAATTCTGGTGTAGGGGATGTCCCTTTCCTTCATCAGCGAAAGCACATACAACACACTCTCATCCTTTTCACCCTCTATGTTCCACAACCTCACACCTCCAAGAGCTTCGCATCGTACCTATCAAAATCAACAACAGCACCCATCCCCATGTAAAGGGGACCCGGATTTACAATCAGAGTTCCAGTGCGATGTTCCACTCCTCTTGCCTCATGTATGTGTCCGCACAGAATCACATCTACCCTCCCAACCGCCTCCTATATTGCCTTCGAGCCAACATGTTCTCCCCTCACCATATCACACACTCCGTAGGGTGGTGCATGACTCACGAGACATGTTGTACGGTTCTCATCCCGAATCTGAGAGAGCAGTTCTTCCAGCATGTATCTGATTGAGTCCTCGCTCATTTCGAACGGAGTCGAAAATGGAGTGGGGTTCGAGCCACCGATTCCCATGAACAGCACATCCCCCATTTCCACCACCCTTCTATGGAGTGGGATTGCTCCCTCCTCCTCAAGTGCTTGGTGGATTTCTGGCGGGTCACAGTTCCCGCCAACTCCAATCACCTTCTTGCCCTTCAGAATTTCCATCATGCGCTTCACATGGGTGAGGGGACCGAAGTTCGTGATGTCTCCGCACATCACAACCACATCCACCTCCACCCCTGCCCTTTCAACCACTTCTCTCATTCTCTCGTATCTTCCATGTGCATCAGACAAGACGAGTGCTTTCATGTCTCCCTCCTCAGCTCATGTCTCCCTCCTCAGCTCATATATCCTTGCTCCCTCTCCATCTGGGTAGTAGCCAGGGACGAAACCCGTCTGCCTGAAGCCCAGTCTCTCGTAGAGCGAGTATGCGGGAACGTTCGATTCCCTTACTTCGAGTCTGATAATCTCAACATGCCTGAACAGATTATCCAGAAGAGTTTTCAGAAGACTTTTTCCTATTCCACATCTCCTGTACATGGGATGGACTGCAATGGACACAACCTTCCCCACAGTGTCGAGTACGCTTCCAACCGCATACCCCACAACCTCGCCATCGAGTTCTGCAACCAGAAAATAATCCTGTATCGCATAGTACGATATGTAGAGGTGTGCATCTCTCCTCCCAAAAGAGACATTCTCTATCCACAGTACCCCCTCGTAGTCTGGAGGTGAGTAGCGTCTGACACGCACCGATACGAGCATCATCATAACCTCTCAGATAACCTATCAGTATGAGTAAAAATATTTATTGTATTGTATTGATAAAAAATATTTATAGGTAGAGAAAATCTAATGTGATGGTTGATATTGGCACAGCAAATGACCTTGGGATGCTGATTGTGGAAATATTGCTCACGGCTCTCGACTATTTTGCTGATGTTTGGATATATTTCGTTATAGGGTTGGTTGCTGGGGGTTTTGTGAGCGAGTTTGTCCCGAAAAGGTATTTGCTGAAGGTGATGGGGGGATACAGGAGCATAAAGGCAATTGTTCTCACGGTTATAGCACTGTTTCCCATCCCACTGTGTTCGATAGGAGTGATTCCACTCGTTGGAGGATTTTACAGAATGGGACTCTCGATGGGTGTGATTATGGCAGCTCTCGTGATGGGAGCTGGTGTGAATCCCGTACTGTTTGTCCTCACCGCAGACGTTCTGGGTATGAGGGTTGCAATCACCAGGGTCATTGGGACTTTTGTTCTTGCGATTTTGATCGGTGTTATCGCGATGGAACTCGAGAAGAGGAAGATATTCCTCAAACTGCCAGAGTCCTCCCAGTGGGATGGAGGACATCCCCTGATACTCGAGCCAGAAGCAAGGACGTTCGAGGAGAAGCTGGTCGGGATGGTGAAGACAATATGGCTTGAAATCAGGGGAATGGCACCCGGTCTCATAATCGGAATTTTTCTGACAGGTGCGATTGCGGTTTTGGTTCCCGTCACCATCATAACAGAGTATCTGAGCGGAACCGACCCGGTCTCGATTCTGCTGATAGCTGGCTTCACAATTCCTTGGTATTTCCCGCCCGGTGTGGAGGTTGTGATGGCTCAGGCGATGTTTGAAAAGGGGATGACTGAACCAGGCATTGTCACGTTCCTCCTGATAGCAACAGGAACGAGCCTGCCCAACATTCTGATGGTGGCAGGATTCCTTGGAAAGAACAACGCAATATATTATGCAATCTCTTGGATACTTGGCGTCACAGCCATCGGTATGATATATATGGCTCTCTTTTAACCATCGCATTAACCCGGCACAGAATCACAGCATAAAAACTTCTCTGAACCTCGATATTCCCTCTTCTGTTCCAACAACAGCTATTCTGTCCCCTTCCTTCAGCACCTCGTTGGGTTTTATGTCGAGTATCACATCCTCACCCCTCTTTATTCCGATGAGAGAACATCCAAACTTCCTTGGAAGCGAGAGACTTTCGAGGTCAAACTCAGTCAGCAGAGACTTTTTGGGAACCTCGAATACCTCCACCACCAGCCCCTGAGCCATTGGCTCGGCTTTATATTTTTTGTTGTATTTCTTGGCAATCTCTGAGGTGATGACCTCAACACACATCACAGGAATGGACACCACATAGCTCGAGCCAGCTTTGTGTATCTTGTCTATGTTCTCCCCGGTGTTCTCCCTCGTTATTATGAAAGCTCTTGGGTTCATGTCTCTTACGAGCAGAGTGGATAACGCACTTTCAGAATCGTCTGGGAGGAGGATGAGAACTGTGAGATGACCGGGCTGGTCCACACCTGCCTCCTTCAGCACCTCCTCATCGGTTGCAGAACCGACTATGCTCGGGCATTCGAGACCCGACAGTGCGTGCGGGTTTGAATCGATGACAGCAACCTCCACACCCGCATCCATCAATCTGCGAACAACCTCCTTCCCAACCTCACCATGTCCGATTACGATGAATCTTCTTGGTGTGTGGGGGGCACCCATGCATTTGCACCTCTCTGTGCATATCGAGTCCTCGACTGTTCTGAGTTGTTCGAGTGTTCCGACCACCACAAGCACACTATTGGATGTGAGCACAGTCTCGGGTGCAGGACTCGGTATGAGCTTTCCATCCTTCCATATCGCTATCACTCTTCCACCGAGTCTCCCCCCTTCCTGAGTCCACACTTCCTTGATGGTCTTTCCGACCGCACCGCACTCGGGGTTCACTGGAAGTTCTGTGATATAGAGGCCCCTGAAAAACTCGACCTCACCAACCGGCACACCCTTCATGAGTTCGATGATTCTGTGTGCGACGTGGTCCCCCACAAGCTTCTTCGGAACGACAACCATGTCCGCTCCCGCCATTTTCAGGTGCTCCTCCTTGATTGTTCCTTCAGCAACCACGATGCCTGAACCGAGTTCGAGCAGGACTGCGGTGTTCTGAACATCTGTGCCACACATGACCACTGCCTTTGCACTTTCAACGTTTGCTCTTTTCAGTCCTTCGGACGAGGTGGGGTCTCCAACCACACACGGAACACCCTTTTCAAAGAGGGAATGCACAACTTCAGCCCTCGGGTCAAGAACCAGAAACGGTATGTTGAGGGATTCCAGCTCTCCTATGAGCTTTTCAGCTATCTTTGAGTAATAACACACAACCACATGGTTTCTGAGGGTGGTGGATGCTGGATGTTCGAACCTCCATGCGAGATACTTCCATATCGTGTTGGATATGGGGATGAGGAGGCCAAACATCAGCACTATTCCACTCATGGAGACTATGATTGAGAGGGTTTTTCCAGCGGTTGTTGTCAAAACAACATCTGGAACCGCACGGGTTGCCATACTCACGATTACCCAGTGGAGTGCATCCGCCACCCCATACTTCACACCCTCTATGTATCGGGTGATGAAGAGGAAAAGTGCGGAGTAAAGGAATATGAGGGAGAACAGGGCAACAAAGTAGTAGAAGACATACCTGATTACATATCTTGGAAGCTTCATCCTTTCCACCTGTTTTCAATCAGTCCTCATATTTTCTTTTTATTTCACTTTATTTCATTTATTAATCTCTTATTTGTTCTTTTTTCCATTTTGCTCTTTTTCCCTGCTCCTACTCTTTTTCTGCTCTCCCTCACTCAGACCCCTCTTCTTCTGCTTCCTCAGTTCCCCCCTCCTTTGTCTCCTCCACCGATGCCTCCTCACCCTCTTTCATGAACTCATCGAGGTTCTCAACCACATCCTTCAAAACAACCGCAGGATTGCGTTCAGGGTTGTTGATTATGTACAACAGCGTTATAACTCCTTTCTCTCTCTCGAGCTTCTTCAACTCCCTCAACATCTCAATCTTCTTCTTCAGTTCCTCCCGATAGAGTTTTACAAACTCGTCCCATCTCTGAGTTCGGGAAAACCAGTGAGTGAGTATGCTTGAAGGTGCAAGCTTTCTCATCCAAAAATCAACTTTGCCCTCCTCCCTCCTCACCCCCTTGGGCCAATTTCTCTCGACCAATATTCTATAACCATCTTCGGGAGACTTGTGCTCGAATATCCTCTTTGTTCTGATCATTTTGACCACTATCCTGTCCTTTAACCACTATCCACGGAGATGATAATCTTACTTTGCCCTCCTCATTTTTATACATTTAGGCTTCGTAGAGTTTTCCGTCTTTCTCATACAGTCCGAGCTCAGACTTCAAAAAATCAAGCACCTCGTACGAAAGAGAGAGCGTGATTCCGAGACATCTTCTCAGCATTCTCAGTGCAAACTCCTTATCCACACCGTTTTCCAGTTTCTCGGGGGCGAACAGTTCGAGGGCAACCCATCTAACATCGCGCATAAAATCTTCAAACTTCTGGGTGTTCATTATCTTTAAATCGACCACCTCACCACAGAATCTCTCATCCTCTCTGTGGAGTTCGAGTGTGGTCGTTGCATCGAACACAGTTTTTTCACCACAGTATGCACACTCAACATGCGCCCTCATAGTTCTACCTCCCCCACCTTCTCTCTTCTTCTCTCACGCTCGTACATGCTCACGAACTCGATAAGTGCATAGCTCACAACGTCCGAAAGCCCGGCAAAGCCCTCCCTCTCAGCAATCTCCTCAAGTTTCCTCTTGAGATAGGGAGACATCGAGACCGACACCACCATCTTCTTAGTCATCAGATAAAAGATTATGATTATGGTATTTATATGTTATTAACAGAGGTTGGGAGCCAGCACCCTAATTATTTTTCCCTTCTCCTTTTCTTTTTCTTCTATTATCCTAACAATCTCTTTATCTACTGGTTTGTAAATTACTACAATCAAAGCATCACAGTGTTTTAGATACTCATCTATCTGCCCTAACAATCTTTTGCGATGCGAACTCTCATTTATAGAAAACTTTACTTCTATCCCCACCCTACATTTATTTGTAGATATCATAAGGTCTAGTCTATCAGTGGATGGCAAC
>QMVI01000032.1 GCA_003661015.1 Methanosarcinales archaeon
CCTACTTCCCTCCTCGATGATGTCTGTCACCATGAAGACAACAAGCTCGTACTCTTGTTCAACCATTTTCCTCATTTCCTCAATGATGCCTCCAATCTTTGGCTCTATCAGAGAAACATCTACAAGTTCTACCTGCGAGATTCCGACTCTGTGGTTGTTGAAGTCGAACTCTTTGAAGTCCCTTCTGAGGATTTCTTCTGGACTCACATCCTCTATATCACTCTTCTTCTTCATGAGTTCCATTCCATACTGCTCGATATCGATTTCTGCAATGCTTGATAACCTCATGGCTTCCTCCTCATCGGAGGATGTGGTGGTTGCAGATTTGAAGACAACTGTATCAGATATGATGCCCGTCAGAAGGAGTCCAGCAATCTTCCTCGTTATTTCTATTTCCTCCTCTCTGTAAATTTTTGAAAGAATGGTACATGTTGAGCCAACTGGCTCAATTCTAACAAATATTGGTTTTGGTGTTTTTAGACCACCGAGTTTGTGATGGTCAATTATACCGACTATCACATCCTCATTTATACACTCTGCCATCTGTGATTTCTCATTATGGTCAACGAGATAAACCACATCTTCTGAAGAGATTGTTTTGGGTATTTCAGGAGGCACCTCCACCCCGAAACTTTGAAGAGCAAAAAGTGTCTCTTTATTCAACTCACCTGCCCTTACACCAATTGAATCATATCCTCTTTTCCTCAGAAACTCCGCATACGCAATTGCAGAACAGATAGAATCTGCATCAGGGTTCTTATGTCCAACCACATATATCATCTCACCACCACCGCATAGCTTGCTTTCTTCCCCAGTCTCTCTTCAATTCTAAGCAGTTCATTGTACTTTGCAGTTCTTTCGCCTCTTGCTGGAGCGCCAGCTTTTATGAGGGAAGCAGATAATGCAACAGCCAAATGCGAAATTGTGACATCCTCTGTCTCAGCAGACCTGTGGGATACAACAATCTTCCAACCTGCTCTATTCGCAATCTTTGAAGCCTCAATCGCCTCTGTGAGTGTTCCTATCTGGTTAACTTTGAGTATCATGGCATTTGCAGCACGGGTTTCAATCCCCTTTTTGATTCTATTAACATTTGTTACAAATATATCGTCTCCAACAACCAAGACATCCTTCAATATCTTTGTCAGCTCTGCGAAATCAAGAAAAGCATCCTCATGGAACGGATCCTCTATGTAAATGATGGGATAATCCTCGACTAATCCCACATAGAGGTCGATTAGGTCTTCACTTGTCAGAACTCCTCCATCCAGTTCGTACATCCCCTCACGGTAATGAAATTCACTTGCAGCAGCGTCTATTCCAATCCTTATTTCTTTCTCTGAATATCCGGCTTTTTCCACAGCCATCCATACTGCGTCGAGTGCTTCTCTTGTGTAGTCCATGGGCGGTGCATATCCACCTTCAAAACCCACATTTAGGGCAGATTTTCCATACCTTGCTTCGAGGATATCTCCTAAGGTATGATAGACCTCGGCAGCATATCGAAGCCCCTCTGAAAAAGAAGGAGCACCAACGGGCTGTATCATGAACTCCTGAATTTCAAGTTTATTTCCAGCATGCTTTCCTCCGTTTAGGATGTTTAGTGTTGGTACTGGAATAACATTCGTCCCCCCAAGATATTCATAGAGTGGAAGTCTAAGTGAGTTGGCAGCAGCTTTTGCACATGCGAGAGATACGCCAAGCGTTGCATTTGCTCCCAATCTTGACTTATTTTCAGTTCCATCAAGCTCAATTATGACAGAATCGATTTCCTTCTGATCACTCACATCCATACCTATAAGAGATGGTGCTATGATGTTATTGACATTATCAACTGCCTTTAACACACCCTTCCCATGGTATCTTGCTCCCCCATCCCTCAATTCAAGAGCTTCGTGGATTCCGGTTGATGCACCAGATGGTACGCTTGCCCTCCCCATCCCATTTGATGTGAAAACATCAACCTCCACCGTAGGATTACCTCTTGAATCAAGAATTTCTCTTGCGATTATTTTTTCTATCTTCATTCAATTCACCTCTCTAAAACAATGCATCTTCTTATTTTAGAACTTTTCCTGTTTCGATATACCATAAATAGAGGTCAAGCTCTCCCAGACTGATCTCCAATCTTTTTGCAATCTCTCTCATTTTCTCCTCTATTTCCAGATATCTTCTCTTCGTAAGGCTTTTTGGCTTCTTTATAACATTGTATTTCTCAAGAATGTTAAGTATGTGAAAATCAAGGATGGCAACGTCCTCATAACCGACATTTCTAAGAAAATGGCTCGCCTCTTTATATCCGATTCCTTTTACATTGTTTACAAGCCATTCTCTCATCTTAAACACATCTGCTTCCAGCTTCAACTCATGTTTTCTAGCTTCTACAATATATCTCGCCCTGACATTTGGATATCTGTGTCCCAGTTGTCTCAGTCTGGTGGCTAATTCAGTCTCGGATAGAGTTAAAAATCCATCTCCAATTTCTTCTTGGATTTTAATGCTTTTCTCTGCATTGAAGTTTGCAGTCAGAATGCAAAAACAAAGCTCTTTAAAAACATCTCCCATTCTGTTCTCTTTGAATTCCTTCATTCGAGCTTTTATTATACCTCCAACATTGTTGTTCTTGAGTTTCTGGACAACCTTTATAATGTACTCCATATCATATACTCCATATAAATAAAACTATGTATTAAATAATTTAAGGTGGTGTCTATGGTGGATATAGAGGATGTTAGGAAAGTATTTGATGACCCCAAAGCTTCCAAAGCCATAGCTACGATTGATGAAGATGGCTGGCCCCATGTTGCTCCAGTGGGCTCGTTGAGAATGGTTGATGAGAATACATTTGCATTTGCAGTTGTTGCCATGAAGAAAACAAAGGAGAATTTGTTAAGGGATGGAAAAGCATCATTGCTCGCTTTCACGTCTCTGCCAGAAATTGGCGGATACAAGGTGAAGGCAACGTTTGTAAGGTTTGAGAACTCTGGTAAACTTTTTGATGCATTTTCTCAGGCTCTTAGAGAACTTGGATTTGATGTGAGGGAAATAGGGATATTGAATGTAGATAATATCGAGGAGATAAGACTGTAAATCAAAATCAAATTAACATGAAAAAACCTTTCGTCGTAGTAAACTTGGCAATGAGTGCAGATGGCAAGATAGCATCTAAGTTGAGAAAGCAGTTCAAGATATCTGGAAAATAGGATTTTGATAGGGTTGATGAGCTGAGGGCAAGCGTGGATGCCATAATGGTTGGGATTGGAACAGTTTTATCTGATGACCCTTCTCTCACTGTGAAATCTGAAGAAAGAAGAAAGAAACGGGTTTCCAGTGGTTTGCCTGAGAATCCGTTGAGAGTTGTGGTGGATAGCCTTGCGAGAACACCAACTAATGCAGAGATTCTTCATAAAGGTGAAGGTAAGCGGTTGGTAGCAGTTTCTGCTCGTGCACCTTTTAAGAAAGTGGAAGAATTGAAAGGATTGAGAGATGTTGAGGTTGTGGTTGCAGGAGACAGTAAGGTTGACCTGAGGAAACTGATGGAAATCCTGTGGGACAGGGGGATTAAAAGACTCATGGTAGAGGGGGGAGGAACTCTTAATTGGTCACTTTTTTATGAGGGGCTTGTGGATGAGTACATAACGTATGTTGGAGACGTCATTATAGGTGGGGAAAAAGCACCGACCCCAGTGGATGGTGAAGGATTTGTGAAAGGCATATCACTTGAACTTATTGGGATTGAGAGACTTGGGGAGGGAGCTCTTCTCAGATGGAGAGTAATGCGGTGATGACTGTAAGAGTACCTTTCATGCAAGGGGCACTTGAGATAGGGGAGGTAGAGGGATATATAACACATGTTGTTTATGTGGATAAAATAACAAACAGACCCTCAATTGAGAGTCCAACCCTGAAAAAGGTGGTACATGCAATTGATAGGTATGCTTCAGGGGAAAAAACCTCTTTCAGATTCAGACTCTCAGTCGATAACTACACAGAGTTTCAGAGGGAGGTATATTGCGAGCTTTTGAGGGTTGGGTGGGGTGAGACTATAACGTATGGTGAGTTGGCAGAAAAAGTTGGGACAAGTGCACGGGCAGTGGGGCAGGCATTGAAAAGGAACAGACATCTGATTATGATTCCTTGCCATAGGGTAGTATCAAAACATTCTTTGGGTGGATTTTCGTATGGTATTTGGTTGAAAAAGGCTCTTCTCGAATTAGAACAAAAGAAGGGGGTTGGCAGATGAGGGAAAGAGATGTGATAGACCTGATAAGTTCAATCGTGGGTATATCTCAGCATGATGACTGTGTTTTGTTTGACAATGGAGAGGAGTATATAACTGTGTGTTGTGATATGCTTACAGAGAGAACAGATTTTCCGAGAGGTATGACACCTTATCAGATTGGATGGATGAGTATTGCGGTTGGACTAAGCGATATTGCAGCCATGGGGGCAAAACCCATGGGAGTTTTATGGGCTCTTCACCTTCCGAAAGGAACTTCTCAGTCATTCATTTCTGAGCTTGCAAGGGGGGCTGGCGAGTGTGCATCCTATGCTGGAACGAGAGTGCTTGGGGGGGATGTTGGTGTTCAGGATGAACTAACAGTATGCACAGTCTCAATTGGTATGGTTAAAAAGGAGTACTGTGCAAAGAGAGGTGGAGCAAAAGTAGGAGACTTGGTTGGAATTACTGGTGAACTTGGTGTAGCGCCTTGTGGTCTGAGGATATTTCTTACCGGTGCGAGTGAGATGTGTGAAAGGTATGCAAATGAGATGGTATCAAAAGCACTCATGCCAATCCCAAGAGTTTTTGAGGGGATGGAAATAGCCAAACATTGCTCGTCCATGATGGACATAAGTGATGGTCTCGCTGTTTCTTTGTACGAGATTGGAAGAAGGAGTGGTGTTGGTTTTGAGATTGACAGAGACAAACTTCCAGTCCCCGAGGGTGTGTGGGTATGCATGGGTGAGGATACTTTGGATACTGTATTATATGGAGCAGGTGACTTTGAACTGTTATTTACAGCATCTGAAGATGAAATGTCAGAAATCAGTTCATTGCTGGACATCACCGTAATTGGCAGAACAATTGAAGGAGAAGGTGTTGTTTTCGATACTGGTGAAAAGATTGAGGACAAAGGATGGGAGGCAGTGATATAATATATTAAACGCGTTAGATATCCTCGATATGTACGAGTTCAGAAAACTCTATCATCCCAGCTATTGCATTGCACTTTACGGGAATTCCTCTTTCCTTCATGAGAGCCATAGGGTTCGTTCCACCCACCAACGAGAAACCAACATGCCCGTCCTCGACCGCCATATTCAAAACCTCGCGGTTTGGCTCTCCTACCTCAAGCACACCAGAAAACTCTATCTCGAGAAGCTCCTCGAGAACATCTTCAAGTGAATTCTTTGCGAACATAGTAACTTCATGAAAGTTAGCCAACATCTTTCCAGAGTTGTTTTTCACAACATTATCAACTGATGTGTGAGATAGCAAAGCAAGAAGCGGGTCTATCGTTGATGAGCGATAGAGAATGATGTCTGTAAATCTTTTTGGCACACCGTCCTCGACCTGCACAACCCCTCCAAATTTTGGCTTCACAGGAATCCCTTTTTTCAAAATAACTCCACAAATAGTTATACTGCAAATTGTTAAGAATTTAACATGTTTGTATCCTCCTTCTTGGATTTTAATGTATGGTGCAACCGAAAGACCACAATATATAGCATCCTTTAAAGCACGTAGCCCATCATCAACGAATTCAACCGGCAACGTGCAGATGTTTATAATAACTTTTCCGTCCATCTTCTCTGGATCAAAAGTTGTTGAGTACATGCATCTCTCTACTTTTGCGTCTGAGAAGGTCAGCACTTCCATGGGTAGAACACTTTAACAATATTATTATTTATTTTTATTTCTTATCGTACTTGTGTAGATGCTTGAAGCCTTGCTGGCGGTGATTGGAGGATGTGTATTGGGTATGATTACGGGTCTTGTACCCGGTCTTCATCCAAATACAATCGCTTCTATTTTTTTTATTGTTGTTATCACGAGTACGTGTGGGGGAGATGACTTCGTTGCACTTTGGATTCTCTCCACTTCTATCGTTCATACATTTGTCAACATAATTCCAAGTGTACTTCTGGGAGCACCAGAAGGAGATACAGCTCTGGCAGTTCTACCAGGTCACAAACTCTTGCTTGAGGGGAGAGGAATGGAAGCAATAGAACTCTCAGCAATGGGTAGCATTTGCTCCCTTTTTGTTTCTTTTGCCCTCATTCCCTTCTTTGCAATTTTTCTCTTTTATTTTTATGATGATATCAGACCTCACTTGTGGATGATAATCACGGGCATTGTAGCAGTCATGATAATTACGGAATTTGGAGGGCTGAAGAAAAGGTTGTATTCGTTGATTGTAATACTTTTGTCCGGATATCTTGGCATGCTTGCCTTCAACAATGAACCCCTCATGACTCCATTGTTTTCAACTCTTCAGTACCTTCATGTATCAACTCCATTGATTCCGCTTCTCAGTGGACTTTTTGGAGCATCTACTTTGGTGGTGAGTCTTGCCACAGGATGTTCATCCCTCCCACCACAAAGACACGATTTTCAATCCCCCTCCATCTCAAGGGTTAAGAGGGGAGTTATTACAGGAACGTTTGCTGGAGCTTTTGTTTCATGGATTCCCGGACTCTCCCCCTCCATTGGGACTGTGTTGGCATATATTGCAACATCCCGAAAAGAGCTCTCTAACAAGGCAGAGGATTATATAGTGGCAATATCTGGTGTGAATACATCGGATGCAATCTTCTCACTTTTGACTTTATGGTTGATAAGGAAAGCAAGAAGTGGTACTTTAATAGTTATTGATGAACTAATGCCTTCAAGCGAATGGTCGTTGATAACAATCATGGGAATGATGGGTGTGGTCATCCTATCTTCGATTTGTGGGTATTACATAACAATAAAAGCAGGGGGATTGCTGTCCAGTGTGTTGTCTGAGATGGATATGAGGATAATATCAAGCGGAGTTATAGTTCTTCTTGCATCAATATCATTTGTTTTTGGAGGTATTTTTGGGCTGTCTCTTTTTCTTTGTGCAATACCGATTGGTATCTTTGCAATTCTTTCAGGTGTTAGAAGAAGCAATGCAATGGGCGTAGTTCTTGTTCCAGTACTTGTCAGTTATATTAAACAATCTTTCTTACCAGTATGAGTACAATGATGGCAACCACCATCATTCCAAACGGACTCTGTGGATGTTCAGATTTCTCAGGCTGTTGATGAGTTTCGGTTGTGAAAAGCTCCTCTATATTCTGAGCTGATGTGAAGTTCGTATATTCAAGCTGGGAGAGTATCATAATGGTTGTTTTTGCAGAAAGTCTTGCATATCCATAGTCCACTAATTTCTCAATGTCTCCTTCAGCGAGCACACTTCCATGTTCATATGCACTTGCTGCAAGAATGGGCTCTATTCCAATATTTCTCGCCTCTATAATGGAATTTTTTGCCTCCTCTTTGTATCTCTCAAGTTTGCTGTTCACATCACCGGCTCCAATAAGCTCAATAGCAAGACTTGAATATACAATGGAGTAAAGGGAGTCGTATATTGCTCCTGCATAGTAGCCATTCTTAAATTCTGTTTTTGCATCTTCTATCTCTTTATTTGCACTCAGCAGATATGGCCTCAACCCAACCGCACCGCTCTCATCAACCAAGGTCTCTGAATATGCCTCTATTGATTGAGCCTGACTTAAGTACTCGCCAGCAAACCCTCTTAATTCGCTTTCTGTGAAGTTCTCAACTCCTGAAGTTTGGGCAAGTCTTATCCACCATTTTGCACTTCTGGCTCTCTCATAGGCATAGGATAGCAATTTTATCTGATCTTGTGGGGATTTTGAAGTCCTCGCTGCCTCAAATAGGCTGTTAGCCTCTTGGAGTCTGCTCTCAGAAGCTCCAACTCCTTCTATATTGAGTACAGCTGCATTCTCTTTTTCTTGATTGACTTCATTCTCGATTTGGGTTATTAGGGATGATACCTCAGCTTGAAGATTCATGAGATATTCATTCCTGTTTGAGGACTTCATATAGTTGGAAGTGTACTCGATCTCTCGGAGGTTTATCAATATATTGAAACTAAGAGACGTGGATGCATAGTAGTATCCTTCCCCGTACAGAGTTCTGGACCTATTGATAAGTTCTTTTTGTGATTCTAGGTCATTTTGTAGGGAAGAGACTGCAATACTACCAACTTCTTCGTATCTTGCATCAACTTCGTTTAACAGCATCTCAGCAAGTGGCTTCATCATGTTTTGATACTGGGTCGTTATTACTGTGCCATTGTACTTCTTTTCTGGTATTTTATACCCAGTGAATATTTCCACAGCGTCTCTTATGTCCCCAACCTCCATAACCTCTACACCCAGCTTGTTCCCGAGCTCCACAACATCCACGTTCTTTGTTCTTTCACTTATCAAAATGAATGGTCCCTGTTTTTCCTCAACTCTCTCAACAACCTGTACAACCCTCTGCCCCTTTGGTATCAAGAAGACATTTGCACCACTTTTTGCCGAAGCCTCAAGTTTGGATGGTATTCCACCCACAGGACCTATAGAACCGTCTGGGTTTATCATCCCTGTCATTACGACATCATCTCTCAAACTGAGGTTTAGGAGAGATGCTATGGTTGCAACAGTCATTGCAGCTCCACCAGACGGTCCCCCTACTATTGGCGTATCCACCTTGAGGACATAGTAGAAGTCATAGTCTTGGTAGTTCAGTCCGAGTACATCACACGCCACAATGGCTGCAAGTCTGGCAGAGCCCTGCATATCAACTTGCGTGAATGGATAGGTATCGACGAATACGTATCCATTACCTTTCGTGGTATACACAAGTAGCTCTGTCAGAACTCCCTCCTCTCCTTCGGGAGATGTGTAGACTGCGGGCAACTTTACATGTTTGAATTCACTTTCCTCAATGAGAGCACCCGAGCAGGGCACGAGAAGAAGTATCAACAACATCATCACAACGAATCTTGAAAGTTTCATGTTCCCACTCTTTATCTCAACCTCTTCACTTTTTCATAAAAAGCATTTTCGCCAATCTTCACAAACCGAGCTGGGACATCATATTTTGTTACAACGAGTCTCTCTCCCATTCGTATGCTTTTTGCATATTGACCATCAACCACAACAAGAGCTTCTTTGTTTATGAGCAGTTCAACTGCTATTGTGCTTTCCATTGAGACAACCTATGGTCTTGCAGAGAGTTTGAATGGGGCAAGTGGAACAATAACAATTCCCTGAACGTTGGGGTCA
>QMVI01000033.1 GCA_003661015.1 Methanosarcinales archaeon
TGAATTATGATATAAGGAAGGTGGAACCCACCCTTGTGTACAAAGACCTCGATTTCAAGGTGATAACTGCAACAGCAGGAGACACATTTGCAAGAGCCCATTGCAGGTTTGAGGAGATTTATGAGAGCCTGTATATCATCCAGCAGTGCCTCGACCAGCTACCATCTGGCGAAGTCAGGGCAAAGCTTCCAAAGACCCTGAAACCCGAGGGAGAGGTGTACTGCAGGGTTGAGGACCCGAGGGGGGAGATGGCTTTCTACATGATAGCAGATGGTTCTCCAAAGCCGTACAGAGTCAGGATAAGAGGACCTGCATACGCAACCCTTCAGGCCCTTCCTCCCGTTCTTGAGGGCGTGTATGTTGCAGATGTTCCCGCCATTGTGGGAAGTATGGATGGATGTACGAGTGAGGTGGACAGGTGATTGATATGGTGATAGAAGAAGTAGGTACAGTCATAGATCTCTTACATACGTATCTTCTTGCCCACATATTTGCCCAGTATCCATTTTTGAAACCGCTTCTCATCGGGTTTGTTGGTGCGATTGTGATAACTGTTGTGTTGTTCGTTACGGGAATGTTCGTTGTCTGGCTTGAGAGGAAGTTCGCTGCGGATATGCAAACGAGATTCGGTCCAAATCGGGTTGGAGGAAGGTATGGACAGCTCCAACTCGTTGCAGACGCCATAAAGCTGTTCACGAAGGAGGACCTTGTCCCTGAGACAGCCGACATATGGTTGTTCACAGGAGCCCCAATCATTGCGATACTCTCCGCACTGATGATGGCAGCAGGTATGCCCTTTGGCTATGTGGAGGTGTTTGGAAAGCAGTACCTGTTGGCAGTCACCAACATGGACATAGGAGTGCTTTATGTGGAGGCGATGTCTGCCCTCTCGGTGTTTGGACTGTTCATGGCTGGATGGGGTTCGGCAAGCAAGTACGCAGTCATAGGTGCGTTCAGGAGCATTGCCAAGATGATAGGGTATGAGGTACCACTTGCCATAACGGTTGTGAGTGCTGCGGTCATGGTGGGCTCACTGAACTTCGTGGACATCGTGAATTTCCAGACCTCACTCAGCTTTCTGGGACTCGAACACGTTCCAGCATGGTTATTGATTCTTCAGCCACTTGGTTTTTTCGTGTTCAGTGTGTCTCTGCTTGCGGAGATGGGCTCAAAGCCGTTTGACCAGCCTGAGGCTGAAGAGGAACTGGTTGCTGGCTGGGGTGTTGATTACAGTGGTATGAGATGGGCTCTGATATACTTCTCAGAGTACTTCCATGTGATACTGGGTTCGTGTCTCCTTGTTCTGCTCTTCCTCGGAGGATGGACACTTCCATTTGACATGCCAGCGAATCTGACACTTCCCGTTTTCGTTGGGAAAGTTCTCGTGGTGATACTGGGTGTTCTGGTGGTCAGATGGTCTCTTCCAAGATTCAGAATCGACCAGGTGCAGAGGATTGGGTGGAAGATTTTGCTACCACTCTCGCTCGTGAACCTTGCGTGGGCTTCAGCGGTAGGAGTGATGCTTTAAGGAGGGGTGGAGATGGTTCTGAAGAACATAAAGCTGTTGTTGGGAATGCTCAGGAGGGATGAAGTAACGAGGTTATATCCCGAGGTGAAGACAGAGGTATCTGAACGCTGGAGAGGACTTCATGAACTCATACCGACCCGATGTATAGGTTGTGGGAGTTGTGTGAGGGTGTGTCCGAATTACTGCATACAGCTTGTCCCTCTCAACTATCCATACAAGAATCCAAAGAACAAGAAAGGGTATCCGCAAATCGATATCGGAACTTGTCTTTTCTGCGGATTATGTGAGGAAGCATGTCCGACCGATGCCCTGAGGATGACCACCAATTATGAGCTTGCAAGCTGGTACAGACACGAGCTGATATACTCTCCGAGGAAACTGATTCCAGAGGACTTCCCGAAGAGATACAGGGATGAAATAAAGAAGCTGAGGGAGGCAGGGAAGAAGGCTGAGAAGAAGGATGAAAAGAGGGGCGAAAAGAAAGCTGAAAAGAAATCTGAAAAGAAAGCCGAGACCAAAAAAGAAGGAGAGAAGGAAAAGGGGAGGAGTGAAAATGCTTGATATGTTGATGTTTGGAGTAATAGCACTTGCAATTCTGTTTTGTTCGGTGATGGTTGTCCTTGCACCAGATATAGTGCATGCTGCTTTCTACCTCATGGGTTCGCTGTTCGGTGTTGGAGTGTTGTACATTCTGTTGTACGCTCCCCTGCTTGGAATCATGCAAATCCTTGTGTATGTGGGTGGAATAGGTGTTATGATACTGTTCGCAATCATGCTCACAGGGAGGGATGAGAATGTTTGATGGGTTTGGTATGGATGATTTGAAGAAGGCAATCAGGCTCATCCCTCATGCCATCACCTCCCTCATATTCCTTGCGGGACTCTATCTCGGGATATTCTCGAACACCTCATGGCAGACTCCGTTCAAAGCCCCATCATATATCTTCACGAAATACGAGAGCGGGAGCGTTGCAATCGGCGAGCACATGTTCACCACATACGTTGTCCCGTTCGAGGTGTTATCACTCGTACTTCTGGCTGCATTCGTGGGTGCAATATACATAGCGATAAAGGGATGGAGGAGGGAGAACTCATGATACCGGTGATGTATGTGCTTGCACTTGCGATGACGGTGTTTGCCATAGGCGTCTTCGGAATGGTGAGTGCGAGGAGCGGAATCAGGATGATGATGTCGATAGAGCTGATGCTGAACTCTGCAAACATAAATCTTGTTGCCTTTTCCAACTATCACGATGACCCATCTGGGCAGGTTTTTGCTCTCTTCTCGATAGCACTGGCAGCAGCTGAGGCGGTTGTTGGATTTGCAATCCTTCTCATGATATTCAGACACAGGGGTGCGATAAACGTAGACACAATAAACATGCTGAGGTGGTGAAGAATGCAAGAATATGCTGTACTGGTACCACTCTTACCAATCTTCGGCTTCATACTCACACTGTTTTTGGGGAGGAAGCTACCAGGACAGGGCTCGTTCATACCAGTGCTTGCAATAGCTGGTTCGACCATCATCTCCGTTGGGATTCTTCTTGAGATATATCCGAGTGGAGAAGTGATTCATCAGAGCTGGCACTGGTTCTCCCTGATCAACATCGGCATCCTCATCGACCCGCTCGCTGCTGTGATGCTGTGTATGGTGTCCTTTGTCTCCCTCATAATCCACATCTATTCGATAGAGTACATGAAGGGGCAGGGAGAAAGGTACTATGCAGAAACTTCGTTATTCACTGCTGGCATGTTAGGTGTGGTGATTGCTGACAACTTGTTCCTGTTCTTCCTGAGCTGGGAGCTTGTCGGTCTGTGTTCGTACCTTTTGATAGGATACTGGTACAGGAAGCCATCTGCAGCATCTGCTGCAAAGAAGGCGTTTCTGGTCACGAGAGTGGGAGATGTGCTTTTCCTCGCTGGCATCTTCATCACATATGCGAACATGGTCAAATTCGCTCCAGATTCTCAGTATCCGCTCTCGTTTCTGGAGATATTCCGCCACATCACAGACATTCCACCTCTCCAGCTAACACTCATAACTCTGCTGTTCTTGGGTGGTGCTGCTGGTAAGAGCGGTCAGTTCCCCCTGCACATTTGGCTTCCGGATGCGATGGAAGGTCCGACAACGGTTTCGGCACTCATACATGCTGCAACCATGGTTACCGCGGGTGTGTATCTGGTTGCAAGAACATTCCCGATGTTTCTTGCAGCGCCCCACTCCTTGGTGGTTGTTGCCTACCTCGGAGCCTTCACAGCATTGATAGCAGCTACGATGGGTCTTGTGATGAACGACATAAAGAGAGTGCTGGCTTACTCGACTATAAGTCAGCTTGGTTATATGATGCTTGCACTGGGGAGCGGTGCGGTAATCGGGATGGCTGCGGTTGGCATCGCAATGCTTCACCTCATATCCCATGCATTCTTCAAGGCATTGCTCTTCCTTTGTTCTGGGAGTGTGATTCATGCAACCCACACGAACGACATCAGACTGATGGGTGGACTGCTGTCGAAGATGAAGATAACCGGCTACACCATGCTCATAGGCTCGCTTGCACTCGCGGGCATCCCGATCACCACAGGGTATTACTCAAAGGATGCAATTCTTGAAGCAGCTCTCGAATATGGTCTCGGCTCTGGGGATTTGCTGCCATATCTGATGGGTCTGTTCACGGTTCTGCTCACTGCCATCTACATTTTCAGAGCATGGTTCATGACTTTCGTGGGTAAGTCGAGGCTTCCGAAGGGAGAGCCACATGAGTCCCCATGGCTCATGACAGTTCCGCTCATCATACTTGCATTCTGCTCGCTTGTGTTTGCTGGAGCTGTGAATTCGTGGTTTGGTGGTGAGATATTTGTGGAGTATGTTGGCAGAACGTTTGAGAGAATGGCTGGCACAGACCCAGAGGTACTCTCACTCATGGGTGGTTATCATCTGATGGAGGTTCATGTTGAGCATTCGCTCCTGATACTACCACTCGTCTTGGCGGTTGTTGGTATTTTGATAGCTGGCATGCTGTACTGGGCTAAGAAGCCAGACCCGGAGAGCGTGGTCTCACCAACCAACCCGATATACAGGCTGTTGATAACCAAGTACTACGAACTTCCAATCATCGATTTCATATCGATGAGAATTACGATGGGCGTTGCCATTCTCACAAAGCTGGTGGAGAGAATATTCATCGATGGCTCGATATGGATTATCACCCAAGCAGGTTTCCTCTTCGGTGAGATTCTGAGAATGGCACAGAGCGGTATCGTGAGACATTATGCGACTGCGATTGCTCTTGGTACGGGACTTCTCATTCTTGGATTGTGGGGGTGGTTGTGAATGGTGTTTACGATTACGATATCCTCAATGATTCTGATTCCGTTCATAGGTGCGTTGCTTGCTTCCATATTCAGGGGAGGTGCGAAGGCAATAGCTCTTGTCTTCTCGCTTGTGCCTCTGGTGATATCTCTGTCGATGTATCAGCAGATACATGACCCATCCACCCTTTCGTACGTGGAACATTACGGATGGATAAGCGCACTTGGGATCTCGCTGAAGTTTGGCATCGATGGGTTATCACTGCCCCTCCTGATTCTGACCGGTATCGTATTCCCACTCACCATCATATACAGCTGGAGACTTCCATACACACCCCATGTTTTCTATCCTCTGATGCTTGTGCTTGAGAGCGCACTCATAGGCGTATTCACAGCCCTCGACTTCATCATATTCTACATATTCTGGGAACTCACCCTCATACCCCTGTATTTTGTCATAGGTATGTTCGGTGGTCCAAAGAGGGAGCATGCAGCAATCAAGTTCTTCATTTATACACACGTGGGAAGCCTTGTGATGCTCTTGGGGGTATTTGCCCTCTACTTCGAGAGCGGTATAGGAAGTTTCGACCTTCTCTCTCTCATAGGTGCGTTCTCAACACTCTCGCCTGATTTGAGGAACATCATCTTCCTAGCCATACTCTTTGGCTTCCTCGTGAAATTGCCATCCGTCCCGTTCCATGGATGGCTACCAGATGCATACTGTGAAGCACCAACCCCAGGAACGGTTGTGATTGCTTCTTTGCTTTCCAAGATGGGTGCATACGGTATATTGAGAATATCACTTCCAATGTTGCCTGCTGTCCCCTCCCTCTCCCTCTTCGTGAAGATACTGGCGATTCTGGGTGTTGTGAGCATACTTTACGGAGCATTTCTCGCTCTTGCACAGACAGACCTGAAGAGGATGATTGCCTTCTCCTCGGTCTCTCACATGGGCTACGTACTCATAGGGGTTGCATCGTTCTCAGCTCTGTCTCTGTCCGGTGCGATGTTCCAGATGTTCTCCCACGGTCTCATCATTGCGTTGCTGTTCATGTTGGTGGGTGTGATACAGTCGAACACAGGCACACGTATGATTCCCGAACTGGGCGGAATCGCGAACAAGATGCCGGTTGTTGCCTTCCTTGTGATGGGCGGCTTCCTTGCATCACTCGGACTTCCGGGCATGAGCGGTTTCGTTGCAGAGTTCCTCACCCTCATGGGAGCGTATCCGTCTCTCCCGGTGTATGTACTGCTGGCTCTGATTGGTGTGCTGATCACAGCCTCCTACTACATCTGGGCTATGCAGAGAGCCCTGTTTGGACCGTATAATGAGAATCTTGGAGAGGTGAAGGATGTGGGAGCGATTCAAATGTTGCCGATGGCGATCCTGCTCGGTCTGATAGTCCTGTTCGGACTCAATCCCGCTCCGATACTGAAGTTGTTTGAAGCAGTTTCAGTGATGGTGGAGGTGCTGATATGAACGTTGACTGGATTCTCTCCAACTATGGGGTGTTGTTGCCAGAGGCGGTGCTGACACTTTTCGCATTTGCCATACTCCTAATCGGCCTCAAGTACCGTTCTGTCCTTGGATACCTTGCGTTTGTGGGTGCTGTGGTGTCTCTGGGTCTCGTGATAATGAATTTCTCGGTCAATGCAACCCTCCTGTACAACTCGCTGGTGTTTGACCCGCTCTCACAGTTCTTCAAGGTGGTATTTCTGCTGGTCACACTCCTGACAATTATCGCATCCATCAGATACTACCATGGTAATGTTCATCAGGGAGAGTACTATTTCCTGCTGTTGATAGCAACAGTTGGAATGATGTTCGTGGCCTCTGCAAACGACCTTGTGTCTCTGTTTGTGGCTTTCGAACTTGGAAGCATAGCCACGTATGTGTTGGCTGCATTCGACAAAGACAACCCCAGAAGCATTGAGGCTGGCTTCAAGTACTTCATGATAGGTGCTCTCTCTTCAGCCATACTGCTGTTGGGTATGTCTCTTCTATATGGAATAACAGGCACCACCAACTTCACAGCTCTGTCTCAGATGAGTTTTGAGATGAGTGGGTACACACTCGCAGCCCTCGTACTCATAATTGCTGGACTTGGCTTCAAGATGGCTCTTGTTCCGTTCCATATGTGGGCACCAGACACATATCAGGGAGCTCCAACTGTGGTTTCTGCGATGCTCGCAGCCGGGTCTAAGAAGATGGGATTCGTTGCTGCCTTCAAGCTAATCATACTCGCTCTGATTGCTCTCAGAACTGAGTGGTACATGGTGTTTGCCATCATTTCCGTCATCACAATGACATATGGAAATCTGGTCGCCCTCACCCAGAGGAGTTTGAAGAGGATGCTCGCCTATTCATCGATAGCTCAGGCAGGCTACATCGCAATGGCTTTTGTCGTTGTCTCGCATACCAATGTCGATTCGGTTGTGAATCTTGCGATGGGTGGAGCTTTGTTCTACATACTTTCCCATGCGTTCATGAAGGGAGGAGCATTCCTTGCGGTGGGAGCAGTCGGTTATATGCTGTTGAGGGACAGGATAAAGGTGGATGTGGAGGAGGATGACATAGACAACTTCGCAGGGCTATCGAAGACCGCACCAATAACCGCATTCTCACTCGCAGTATTCCTGTTCGCCCTTGCAGGCATCCCACTCACTGCGGGATTCGTCAGCAAACTCCTCATATTCAGCTCTGCAATATACGGAGGTCTCGCATGGCTCGCTGTAATTGCAATACTCAACAGTGCTCTGTCGCTGTTCTACTATGCAAGAGTTGTGAAGGTGATGTACTGGGACAAGCCCAAGTTCGTTTTGAAAGGAGAGCCGACTGCTTATGTGGTGGCGGTTCTGCTTGCCCTCCTCGGGACGGTGTTGCTGGGTGTCTATCCAGGACCTTTTGTGGATGTGGCGATGAAAGTCGCAGAGGTGTTCTTGTGAGGTGGTGAAAGATGGCTGATTGTGATCTGTGTGGAAGAAGCGAACCAACACTCATACCTGTGAGGGTGAAGGTTCCAACATACTCATACGTGTATCCAGAAGGAATGTGGAGAAACTTGTGTGAGAGGTGTCTCGAACTCTGTGCGGAAACCGAGAAGAGAATGGACAAGAAAATAGTGGCAGGAAAGTGCAGTCTGAGTCTGGTAAAGGGAGAAGTGGTGGAGGTTGAGGTCGAGATACCCTCGTTCTCCAAGGGTGTGAGGAGAGAGAAAAGGTACCTTGCACCAGATGTCCTCAAGGAATGTGCCAGAGTTTACGATAGATACAAAAAAGGAACACTTCCCCCATTCGGGGAGTTTTAAATTTTATTTAATTTAATTTTATTTTGAATTTCACTCAGTAAAATATCTCAATTAACTTCATTCAATCAGAACCGCATTTACAACGCCATCCTGTCCGGGTCTGCTCGTCACCTTGGCATCTCCCAGCTCAGTTTTTATTATTGCCCCTTTGGTGATTATGTTCCTTCTTACGAAGTGTTTGTTGGCTGGGTTGTCAACGACCATTTCTATCTTCACCTTTCTCGCTCTCCCCTCCTTATCAACGACAACAGCCTCATTCACCCTCAACAGCCTCAGCTTTATGTTTCCACCCCTTGCCCTTACCTTTTTGAGCCTCCTTTCCTCACTCACATGTGTAAGGGCAGGCTCTCTTCCGAGTTCGAACCTTCTCTTCCCTCTCGAAAGAACAACTCTTCCACCACTTACCTTCCTTCTTGACTTTCCCTGCCATCGCATGAGCATCACTTCTATTAACTGTTATTAAGACTTTTGCTTTATTATGTCCTCTATGTCATGGGCGAGCTTCTCAACCTCGCATATCTCACTCTCAGATGAGACCAGCCCCCCTATTATCATATTCTCTCCTGCCCCCCTCACAACCAGTATGAAATTCTCTCCCTTTGCAAATATGGTTTGGGGCTCTTCGTTAGCAAGCTCTGACATGGATGTTTCAGCAGATGCGAGGAGGGTCGCACACATTGCTGCAAACACCTCTTCTTTGAATCCCTTGTACGGGCTCGATGCAATGAGAAGACCGTCTCTGGTTGCTGCGATAACAGTGGTTGCCATCCCTCTCTGCACAAATTCATCAAGCATTTTTTGAATCGGTTCAATGACCCCCATCACCATCAGACTCCTCCGCCATTTATTCCATCTTCCATTATTCTGTCCACAAGTCTCTCCAATGCCTCGAAGACTCCAATCCCTTCTGATGCGACCGTTGGAATCACATCAACATTTCTTGGAAGCGAGAACCTCTCCCGAATCTCCTCTGGACTCAGTGCATCTTGAAGGTCCTGTTTGTTTGCTATCACAATGAACGGAAGTCCATATGCCTTTATGCTCTCAAGCATCTGTTTTGCCCTGACAAAGTCTCTCGATTTTGTCGAATCAACCACAAGAAACA
>QMVI01000034.1 GCA_003661015.1 Methanosarcinales archaeon
ACCCTGAACTTCGACCTTCTCCCTGAATCTGTCATTCTCTGTACCATCTTGTTATCTATAACTTCATCCTTGAGATCTGGTAACAGGATATCAACTATCTGGGGTTCTTTCAACGGAAATCCTGACCTCAATGCATCGTCCATCGTCTTTATTTTCCCTGATGCAACCAGTCTTCCAAGCCTTGTCTTTGGCTTCCATTCCTCCTCGAATTCGCTCATTGCACATCACTCTCGTACTGACTTATTATATTCTTCTTCACCTGTTCAAAGGGTATCTCCACACCCCTATAATCTTTTATGTGTTCTCCTCTTATCCTCTCCTCCTCAGGAATAACCTCCTCAGAACATGGTACATGTAAACCAGCATCAAGAGCGCCTTTAACTGCTGCATATATTCTTGAACCTCTCGATGAGGTATGAAGACCCATATCCAGTATTGCTTCTTTGTATCCTCTTTTTAAAGCTTCGTATCCGAAAAGCAATCCAATGAGATAAGAAGCAGGAACACTTTTTAGTGAGCCTTCATAACCAAACTTTCTCAGAGTTCTGCCATCACATCTCAAAACTGTTCGATCCCCTTCGGGACTAAACTCAACAAGCTGAAGTATTATCATTTTGTTTGTCTTCCTTACAACCATCCTCGGTTTCTTAGATAGTAATAGCCTGAGTCTTTTCCTGTAGTTCGTCTTGCCCTCTCTTCTGCGTCTTAAAGGAACCCTATAATTTGAGCCAGTTGCCATTCTTCACTCCTCCTTTCGCACCTCTGTGGACATGAGTCCATGAGTCCGTATGTAAAGTTCGAGGTGTGAAACACTTCTAAACTCTCCACCCTTTGATTTCCGGTACAGCATTCTATATGTCGAACGACTTATAAGTCCGGAATCTCTGAGTTCTCTCAACCGCCTTCTTTGAGCCCTTATTCTCCTCATCCACTGTTCTTTGCGTGGGTCTCTCGCTCCACATGCTCCCTTTCTCGAACCTGGACCAGATCTTCTGCCTTTTCTGATTTGTTTAAGACGGCTTCTAAACCTTCCTCTGCTTATCCCACGAACCGGTTTCTTCTTTATAACACCTTTTTCAATAAGCTCTTTTACATCCTCTCTGGTGATAGCAGAGGCTACATCACCCAACTGTTCTGGGTCTATCCATACTCTTTCAAGCCCTACTTTGAGAATTTGAGAAGCCAACCTCCGCTGCATTCTTAGGTCAGTCAACTTTCTTCACCACCCATCTCTTTCTTATTTACGACGATGAGTCCCATCTCTTCAGCCTTTTTCTGTATAGATATTCTCTTCCTCATTCCAACAGTCCTGCCAATCCTAATAACTACATCCCCTGAAATGTCATCCAACTCTGCGGGGTTATGCACCAGAATCTCTCTCTTGCCTGAGGGATGAAGGTTTCTGACCATGCTTGGCACCCGATACCCAACTTTGACCAAAGCTCCCTTTCCTTTGATGTGTCTCCTCATCTTGTTATGGATCCCTCTTGGTCTCCTCCAGACCTCAGAAAGTCTCTTTTTCTTGTGCCAGTCATGTCTTCTGAATTTTGGCTTCCTCATCTTCTTGTCCTTCCTTACCCTCAGAAGCCTCTGGAATTCTGTATTTTCGTTTGTCTTTTCGCTCACATCACTCACCCCTGCTCACGATATACACACCATCCTGAAATACCCTCACATCCAAGCCTCTTACTCGGGTTGCCTGCTCTATGTTGGCTGCGGTTTGTCCGACCTCTTCCTTGTTTATTCCACTCACAATTATTCTGTCCCCTCTCACCTCAACCTTGGTATCACCAACTATCCTCGCATATCTAGGATGCCTCTCACCTAAGAAATTACTCACCTCAACCAAGTTTCCTTTAACAGATATCTGGATTGGAAAGTGAGAATAGACTACCTTGAGCTCGTATGAGAATCCTTGTGTAACTCCCTTTATCATATTATGTAGATGGGATGCATATGTCCCAACCATTGCAATATACCGCCTACGCTTACTATCGGTCTCCACAACCACCTCATTATCTTTTATTTCAACATTTATACGAGGATATGAAAACTCTCTCTCGAGAATACCAAGGGGCCCTTCAACTCTCACAACATTGCCCGTCTTGGTGATGCTAACACCCTCTGGAATTGGGACAGCCCTTCTATTCTTCTCAACCATCAACTACCACCTCAGTACACATAAGCCAGAAGTTCTCCTCCAATACCCAATTTCTTTGCTTCATGATGGGAAAGAACTCCCTTTGAAGTTGTTAATATCAGTATTCCAAGGTTTCTTGCGGGAAGATACCTTGACTCCCATTTTTCAAATTCTCTTACCTTCACGGAAAACCTCGGTTTAATCACACCACACTTATTTATTCGTCCTTTTAACTTAACTATGAACTTACCAGATTTTCCATCATCTATGAACTCAAACTCTTCGATATATTCATAATCCTTCATAATTTTCAGAACATTTGCAATCAATTTTGAGGCTGGCTTTACAACAACTTCAAACTTCCCAACCATCTCTGCATTTTTTATGGCTGAAAGGGCATCAGCAAGCGTATCGTTTAACATCTCTTGACCTCCTCAATAACTTCTTGACCTCTCAATATTTCTTGAACCCCATGAGCGGTGCTATCTCCCTGAAACACTGCCTGCACAGATATATCCCATATCTGCGTACAAGCCCTTGCTTTCTCCCACATCTCTTGCACTCATTGGCACCTCTTCCAAACTTCCTTTTCTTCTTCTCTTCATCCATTTACTCCACCACCTCGACTCCCAAGCCTTTAACATATTCAATTGCATCTTCTTTGCTCACCCGGTGGACATGAGGTATCTTGGTTCGAGCTACCCTCCTCTTTGCAATTCTGTATCCTCTCCGACAGAGAGAAACCATCACATCCATCCCATATATACCAACATTCGGGTCATATGACATTTCCGGAAAGTCGGTATGTTCTTCTATACCAAAAGCAAAATTGCCCCAAGGATCAAAACTTGATGCACTTATACGTTTATCTATCACATTAAATGCTTTTTCGAGAAATTCCTCAGCCTTTTTCCCTCTCAAGGTTACTCTTACTGAGATGGGCTCTTTTTTCTTTATTCCAAAAGACTGTATTGTTTTCTTTGCCTTAGAGCGTATTGGTTTCTGACCTGTTAGTTGTTCAAGAATTTTCTCTGCATTCACAAGGGGCTGTCCACTCTCACCCACACATATATGCACAACTACCTTTTCGATTCTAACCTCTCGCATCGGATTTTCTCCCCTTTCCACAACTTCGCTCAGCATCACTCACTCACCTCTTCCTTGAGAGGAGGTATCTCTATCAATGGCTCATCTGTTCCAACCGGGAACACATAGTCTATAACTGTCTCAAAACCTTCAAGCAGTACCACATTCCTCATAGGACTCCTTATAACCCTTATCTCACGTACCCTACTTAGCTCACCTGCATGCTGTCCTCCGGTGATCAAAGCCAGAACTCCCTGTTTGAGAGGTACGTGTCCGAGTATCTTCTTTTCTGGAAGCTCTAAAAGTAATGAATCTCCTGGTTTTATGTTCTGATCCTCAACAAGTATATTCGTTCCATCATGGAGATTCAACTGAATTCTCCCTTTCTTCACAATCGTCTTATTCTGTACTCTGTAAAGCTTTGTGAGGTTCTCAGAAGATGGCTCAGATACCAACCTAAGTCTTCCCGTGTGGTCTATCAAAACCCTGTATCGAGCATCTATCTTCGGTATGGTGATCACATCGAAAAATCCAACAGGAAACTTTGGGTCCTTTCTGACCACACCGTCAACAAGTATGTTTCCCTTGTTTATTATATATCTCGCTTCTTTTGCATTCTCAGCCAAATGCAGAATGTCTCTAACAACAACAAGTAAAGGAAGACTAGTTTCCTTTGAGTGCGGACCCGGGCTCGGCTTCATTACCCACTTCCTTCCCTTTCGAGGGAGGGGCCAACTCCTCGGTGCTGCAACCAACTTCATATGGTCTCCCATGTTCATGCACCCTCCATTCTCCTTTCAAGACTTGCAACCCTTCTCTTGTCCTCAAGGTTCAACTTCGTAATCATGACGTTCGAGGGTTGAATGGGTCTCGGAACCTCGGTACCATCTGCCCTTGTAAGTGTTACACCATCTATTATCAACACGCCACGACTATAATCCACATCCTCGACCTTTGCCTCGTGTCCCTTGAATTTCCCTCTCATGATTTTTACAGTATCCCCACTTCTAACAGGAAAACTCCTTCTCTTATATTTCTCTCTCAGTTCTTTTGAAAGGTGAGCTGAAATGAACTTACGTTTTATATGAAGTGGTGCTTTTATCCTCTTCTTTCTCTGTTTGGATGGTTTTTTCGTAACGTTTTTAACAGCCATCTGAACACCTCACACAATCATCGTTGCATATGATGCAATCTTTGAGAATCTCTCTGCAGCCTCCCTCGCAACAGGTCCCTTTATTTCAGAGCCTTTTGGAACTCCATCATCATCAGTTATGACTGCTGCATTGTCCTCAAATTTTATCCTTATACCATCAGGTCTTCTGTACTCCTTCCTCTGTCTTATTATCACTGCCTTCATCACTTGTTTTCTCATCTCCGGAGTCCCTTTCTTGACAGAGACCACACACATATCTCCAACGCCTGCTCTTGGCATTCTGTTTTTAACACCCCTATAACCCTTTACTGCTATGACCTCGAGTACCTTTGCTCCTGTGTTGTCCGCACATATAAGCCAAGTGCCAGTGTTTATGCACTTCGTAATCTTCGACCTGACCGCTTGCATACACTCACCTCTCTTTAACCTCAACCACAACAAAACTTTTTGTTTTGCTGAGCGGTCTACATTCCATTATAACTACTCTGTCTCCGATTTTGGCATCTATGCATGGGGGGTTGTGAGCATGAAGCCTCGACCTGCGTTTCTCGTAACGTTCATATTTTCTAATAAACCGCTCATACTCTCTCTCAACCACCACAGTTTTCTCCATTTTATCTGAAACAACCACACCCTCAAATATCTGTCCCCTCACAGACAACCTCCCATGGAAAGGACAGTTCTCATCATCACATTCCTTTTCAGGGGGTTTTACGTCAATGCCAATATCTTTCATCTTGATCACCTGTATTTTTTCGATATTCTGTCCTCTGGTCTTGCAACCAGTAATCTCCCCTCTACCTTCACATAACAATCATCGAGTTCGAAGAGAAATGTACAACAATCCTTGGGAACCTTCTTTTCTTCACCATCCATTTCAATCACAAGCATGTTTCTCGTTTCGTCAACTACCTTGCCTTTGATTCCAACAAGATAGGGATTAGTAGATGAGACTACCTCGACTTTCAATCCTATGAGTTCATGATGTACTATGTTCCGTGGTGTTATCATTCTCTTTCCCTCATCACAGTTAGTATTCTTGCGATGGTACGTCTGATCTCTGCAATTCTGCCCGGACTGTCTATCGAGCCACCGGTTGCAAGTTTTGCTCTCAGTGATATCAACTCACTTCTGAGATTTGAGAGTTCCTCCATAAGCTCTTCATTTGTCATTTCTCTCATTTCAGAGACTCTCAGTATCGCCATTTTACTCACCTCTTATGAACTCTTGAAACTGGATGCCAGTAGTCATATCCCTCATGTTTGTGTTCGAGCGTACCATCCTTTATCCTCACCTTCTCATTGGGAAGGTGTGGCTTGTATCCATCTATTTCCTCTACCGTTTCTTGCTCTGTTTCTACCGCTTGCTCTTGAGACTCATCCACCACTTCTTCTATCTCTTCACCCTCTGGCTTCTCTTCAGAATCTCTCGACTCTGTGGATTCTTCCTCACTTACTTCCTCACTTACCTCCTCTATCGTCCACTGAGGAATTCCTGCCGTTTCTCCCTCTGCCTTCGCCTCTTCCATTGCTATCCTGAACTGGTCTGGGAACTCTATGTCTGGTGGAACTATCCTTACCTTGCACCCAATTACACCAAGCTTCTTGACTGCAACCGCATAACCTTCCTTCACAAGTTCTTCAGAAGGTTTGCCTGAGTGCTTGATATATCCTGCAAGGAATTTTTGCGTTCTGGACCTTGGACCTGAAAGCTTTCCAGATATTATTATCTCGCACCCAAGCGCGCCTGCTTCCATTATCCTTCTCAACAACGTGTGTCCTGCCTTTCTGTAATACCAACCCTTTTCAAGTAGTATTGCAAGTCTTGATGCCATCATCTGAGGATTTAGTTCCGGAACCTTGACTTCCTGAACATCAATCTGAGGATTATCAAGATTGAACATTCTATCGATCTCAGTAGTTAGCCTCTTTATTGTCCTGCCACCCTTTCCTATTATCATACCAGGTCTTTCAGCATATACTGTAATCTGAGTCCCGAGGGGCGTTCTTTTTATTTCCATACCACCATACCCTGCTCTCTCTAATTCCTTAGCCAGAAACTCATTGAGTTGTGCCTTGACAAGACCGTCCAACACGAACTTTCTCTCAATCGCCAACCTCACACCTCCCCGATTATAACTTCGATGTGCACACTTTCCCTCCTCTTGGGAGTTGCCCTCCCTCTTGCTCTCGGAAATATTCCATAGATTGTTCTACCTTCCTTGGCACACACATGTATTATTCTCATCTTCTCAGGATTGAGTCCTTTATATTTTGCATTGTTTTCAGCGTTTCTGAGCAGTTTAAGGAATTCGCCTGCACATTTAACAGGAAATCTTCCGGGACCCATTCCTTTCCTATGACCCACATCTCTCTTGTATCTCCTCATTGGAATGGGAACTCTCTTATCAACAACATCCTCGAGCAATTTCCGTGCCTCCTCCAACTTCATGCCCTTTATGGTCTTTGCAACCTCATACGCATGCTTTGGAGATATTCTCACATCTCTTGCCATTGCCTTTGCTGTTTTTTCTGGTTCGAATTCCACTGTATACCCGACTTTTGGCACCTTCACTCACCCCTTACTTCAATGGTACGAATTTACTTGATCTGGTTGCTCCAACACCAGCACTTCCATGTACCACTTTCTTACGTGTCAATGCAAATTCTCCGAGATAATGTCCTATCATCTCGGCTGTTATCTTTACATCCACAAACTCCTTTCCATTATGCACACCAACAACCTTCCCGACCATAGATGGAAGAATTACAACATCTCTGCAATGTGTCCTTGCACTTCCTTTCTTGTTGAGTTTCTCAATAAGTTTTTCATGCTCCTCTGGGAAACCTCTCAAAATTGAGCGTCTTTGCCTCGCAGGAAGTAAATTTGCAAATTCTTCTAAACTCATACTCAGGAGTTGTTCGAGTGTATATCCTCTGTATGTGAATTCACCTTTTCTTCTTGGAAGCTTACTCGTAGCTTTCTTTGCCATCCCACTCACCTCCCAGTCCTCTTCGCAGCTATAGACCCAACCTTCCTTCCTGGTGGTGCTCCTCTCGCAACTGTCTTTGGTCTTCCTGGCCTCTGCTTAGCTCCACCACCAAATGGGTGGTCTATAACATTCATCGCAACTCCCCTCACCCTTGGCCAGTTGGTTGCTGTGTTCTTCATCTTATGATATTTCTTTCCAGCCTTGACAAATGGCTTGTCAGTTCTTCCACCACCAGCCACTATACCTATGGTCGCTCTGCACTTTGGATTCAACCATTTTATCTCACCACTTGGAAGTTGAACCGCTGTCTTTCCCACATCATGAGTTATCAAGAGAGCATAGACTCCAGAAGAGCGGGCGAACTTTCCACCATCACCCGGTCTTGCCTCGACATTGCATATCGGTGTTCCTTCGGGTATTTCAGCAAGAGGGAGTGTGTTTCCAGGCTTTATCTCTGCAGATACCCCGCATGCGATTTCATCCCCAACAGCAACACCCTCTGGTACAAGAATGTATCTCTCGTCTCCATCCTCAAACCTCACCTTCGCAATCGGTGCATGTCTTGCTGGGTCATGCTCTATACCTACCACAAAACCTTTCACAATCTCCCCATCACCAACTGGCTTGTGAACTAGGTCAGCTTTATATCTGTGAGAGGGTGCCCTGTAATTCGGCCCTCCTCTTCCTCGGTTCTGAGCTATTATTCTGTGCCCCATATAACCACCTCAGTATATTCCTATCCTCGATGCTATTTCATGTGCTGCATCAGCCTCTACGAAGCTCACGATTGCCTTCTTTTTTCCCTTGGACGTGATCATGATATTGACCGATGCCACCTCAAACCCATATAACTTTTCAACTTCCTTTTTAACATCTTCCTTTGTGGCTCTGACATCGACTATGAACTGAAGTTTCCCCTCATTCTCAAGCATCATCATGGCTTTTTCAGACACAACTGGATAGTGTATTATACCCGGCATTTTTACCACCCCCTCTCCTGTATTCTTTCTATTGCGGACAAGGACCACACGGTTAGCCTTCCTGCATGAGTTCCGGGTGCCAAGTCTTCCACACTCATTTCAGCTAATCTCACAACATCGACTCCGGGGAGGTTTCTTGCAGCTCTTTCGAGGGAGCATCTTGAAGATGTAACAAACAATACACTCTTTGGTTTCTTATATCTTCTTCCCCTCATCTTCCCTTTTCCAGCCCGGATCTTTATACCATCTTTTGCTCTCTTTACATCATCATACAGCCCCGCACTCTTTAGAAACTCTACAACTTCTCTTGTGCGGGAAAGTTCCTCAACACCCTTAGCAACCACTGGGAGTTCTGCTTCAAATATATGCCCTCTTGCAGAAACAAGTTCTGGATTTGCAGTTGCTGCTATCGCAGATTTAAGGGCAAGCAATCTCTCCTTTTTATTTATCTTCTCAGAAAGCACCTTCTCTGGTTTGGGTGGATGGGCTCTTCTTCCGCCTCTTGCCTGTGGCACTATTGCAGCCCTCCTTCCGCCTGCGATTCTTGGCACTCGTGCAACTCCAAAGCCAGTTCCCCAATATCTCGCAGACTTCAGAAGTCCTGCATACTTAAAAGAGCCGTAAGGCTGAAGTCTATTCGCCTGAGATGCTAGAACAGCTCTTTTGATGAGGTCGGGGCGATAGACTTCGTTAAATACGGGGGGAAGCTCTATTTCTCCAACCACTTTTCCTCCAGTATCTATTATCTTTACGCCCATCGCTCACACCCCTTGCTTTGACTCTAAACTAACATAAACAACCTCTGGCTTTGAGGGAACTTTTGCAGGCAACCTAATGGGGTCTCTCAACCTAATCAGCCTCTTGGTGGGACCCGGTACACTG
>QMVI01000035.1 GCA_003661015.1 Methanosarcinales archaeon
ACAAACGTCCTTTCAGTCATGAGAACCCTCCGAAATTACTTTCTCGCTCTTCTCCAAGCTTCTGTCCATCTGACCTTCCTTGGAATCCTCTTGAGAGCATGATTCTTCTCACACTTTGAACTACAGTAAAAATAAATCGTTCCATCTCTTTTGACAAACATCTTTCCTGTCCCCGGCTCAATCTTCCTCCCACAGAACGAGCATGTCTTATTCTCCATTCAAATCACCTTGTGAGTTTCTTGGCTTCTCTGGATGTCTCACGCAACACCACAATATCACCCACCTTAACAGGACCCATGATATTCCTTGTTATTATTCTCCCCTTATCCCTGCCTTCCAGTATTCTGACCTGCACCTGTCTGACCTCTCCATGCATTCCTGTGATTCCCACAACTTCTATAACCTCTGCAGCGTATCCCTCATCTGCCATCAAAAACACCTCACTTCAGAGAAGCAATCTTCTCAACAAGCTCATTGAGGGAATCCTTTGCCTTTCCGGGGTCTATGATTGCAGCAGAGGCTGCCTTCACACTCAAACCACATGCAGCACCCAACTCGTTCTGACTCTTCACATATACATAAGGCACATTCTTCTCCTCACACAGAAGTGGCAGATGTGCCACTATCTCAGGTGGATTTACATCCTCGCTTATGAACACAAGTTTCGCAATCCCTCTTTCAACAGCCTTTGTAACCTCATTTGTTCCCTTCCTTATCTTGCCTGTGTCCCTCGCCAACTCCAACGTCTCAAGGGCTTTATTTTGTATCTCAGGTGGTACTTCAAACCTAACATAGATTTGTGCCATTTTCAATCCCTCCTTCCGGGCTTTTATAAAACCCATCATCATTCATTGTCTGGCTGTTTTGATGAAGAGTATTTTCTATATAATGGTTTCTCTAATATATTATCGATGGAAGCGTACACTTGGATAGCCAGCAAACTGAAGGAGAATCCACAACTGAACATAGAGGCATTGAAGATAGAGGCTGCAAGATAGTTTGGACTACGCAAGATTCCAAAGAACTCAGAGTTAATACCATACCTCAAAGACGTCGTGAATATCGTAAAGAAGCCTACAAAAACCTCTTCAGGAGTTGCAGTTGTTGCTGTGATGTCATCTCCAGCCAAGTGCCCACATGGAAGATGTGTGCCATGTCCCGGGGGACCAGAATCCATTTTTGAATCTCCTCAAAGCTACACGGGCCTTGAGCCTGCTGCACGCAGAGGCAGAGAAAGTGGCTTTGATCCGTATGTCCAGTGTGTTAGGAGACTGTCTCAGCTTGAAAAAATGGGACACCCAATTACAAAGGTGAAGCTCATAGTGATGGGGGGTACATTCACCGCAAGGCCCCTCGAATACCAGAGATGGTTTGTTGGTGAGGCTCTCAGAGCCATGAATGAGTATGTTGTGAACGATGGAGAGCAAAATATCAATACCCAGCCCAGGTCTCAAGGCGCTATGAGTGAGAGTGAGCTGGAGAGAATAAAAAACGAGAATGCAGATGCAGGAGTCAGATGTGTTGGAATCACACTTGAAACAAGACCAGACTGGGCAGATGAGAAAAGGATTGACGACATACTCTCACTCGGAACGACAAAAGTGGAGATAGGAGTGCAATCGATATATGAGGATGTACTTGCAAGAATCAAAAGAGGACATGGTGTGAAGGAGGTTATCGAGGCAAATAGAGCTTTGAGAGATAGCTGTTTGAAAGTTGGATTCCACATAATGCCCGGGCTTCCCGGCTCGTCTCTCGACAGAGATGTCGAAATGATGAAAGAGCTGTTTTCGTCAGAGGATTTTCGACCAGACCATCTAAAAATATACCCCACTCTTGTACTCGAGGACACTGAACTGTATGAGTGGTGGAAGAAAGGAGAATACAAGCCGTTTGATATTGAGGATGGGATAGAATTCCTTTGTGCTGTTAAGCAGATACTTCCTCCGTGGGTTAGAATCTCAAGAATCCAGAGAGATATTCCATCCAACCTTGTGGTGGCTGGCATCAAGAAGAGCAATCTCAGACAGATTGTAAAGGAGGAAATGAAAAAGAGGGGGCTCAGATGCAGATGTATAAGATGTCGTGAGGTTGGGTACTATGGTGGAAAAGTGAGTCCAGAGTTGAGAGTGGAGAGCTATGAGGTGTGTGGTGGTGTTGAGAACTTCATATCATACGAGGACGTTGAAAAGGATGTGCTTGTTGGATTTCTCAGATTGAGATACCCCTGTTCCCCCCATCGGCCAGAACTAACGAACTCCGCACTCGTCAGGGAACTCCATGTGTACGGTAGAATGGTCGATGTCGGAAAGCTCCCCTCAGATAAAGAATGGCAACATCGTGGAGCAGGTGCAATGTTGCTTGAGAGAGCAGAGATGATGGCAGAGGATGAAGGTTTCAAGAGAATAGCTGTTATGAGTGGGGTGGGGGTGAGAAGATATTATGAATCGCTTGGATACAGAAGAGAGGGTCCTTACATGGTGAAGGATCTCGGATGATTTATTTGCCCAGATTTTCAAGAGAGTTCAAAAGTACTTCATATCTTTCCACAATATCCTGAAGCGTATTTTGATTTGCTGGTATCTTTATGTCTGCTTTCACCTTCATATCGTCTGGTGCAATCTTCACACCCCTCTCTGAGATTTCGAATCCAAGCTCTTTGACGACTGCTCTTACCATTGGACTCATTGGCTTCACTCTGATACCTATTCTTTCAGCTCTTTTGAGCATTGCTTTCTTTAACCTCTCAATCTCCCTCCTCACCTCCCTGAACTTTCTTTTGCTCCCATACACAGAGAGTCTCTCGAGGGAGTTGAGCAGGGAGTCGAAAGTCTCACACGAAATCATCACCACATCCTCCTCATACTCAAAATGAGAACCAAAAGAAGAGTGTGCAACAAATACCTCACACTCCTCTGGACTCTCACAAACAACATAATCATCGATTCCAACCAGTTTCAGAAATGATTCCACCGATGGTGTACATCCTATGGCAGGTCTTCCCATCATCTTCCTGAGTGTGTCCTTGACATCCTCTTCCTCTATTCCAAAGTACTCTGAAAACTTGGTTGTTGTGGTTAGGATTTTTGTCCTTCCAGACTTCTCACCTCTCACAAACCCCATCTTTTCCAGCTCTCTCACATGAGAATACACAACATTTCCCCTTATCCTCACCAACTCACTCTGAGAAATGGGCTGATGGTATGCTATGGTGGCAAGTGTTTTCAATACCGGCTTCGGCAGCTCCATAGGAGCAAACGAACTCAGAAGGTCTGAGTACTCTGGTTTCACCTGCATGACATAACCAACCCCAGCCTTAACAACCTCAATCGCCCCATCCCTCTGCCTGTACATTTCCTCAACCCTCTCAAGCAATCTTCTGCACTCTGACTCTGGGAGGTTCAGAACTCTCTGTATATCCCTTGGGGTGACCACTCCACCACGCACAAATAGAATTGCTTCCGCAATTTTCACCTCTTCCTCAAGCACCATTCACATCACCTTGACGATGTGCAATTCCCCAAAAAATCTTCTCTGTCGAAGCACTATCTTTCCATCGGTTGCAAGAAACAATAACGAGACATACACCAAAACCTTTGAGATATCTCCCACCTCATTCAACAACTCGCTGAATGATATCTTGCTAACTGGCATATTTACAAGTGCATGTTCAACCTTCTCAACCACCTTTCTTATGTCGTCTTCATATGCAAGCTCTATGACCTTATACGCACCCTCCCCACCTTTTTCCCTCCCCCCTTTCCTCCTCTCCATTTCCCTCACACCACCCTTCCTCACAAGCCCACAACTCTCTGCCTCAACCTTCCTCAACTCTTCTATCAGTTCATCCAGAGTCACTTTTCTCTTACTCATCCTTCTGAGTGGTATCTTGGGGACTGGATAATCATCGAGCATAGGAGTCTCTGGTATGTTCATCAAATCCGTGCCTATCAAGTCTGTTTCATCTGCATCAGAAAAATCATCGTACGCAAGGATGTCTGACTTCATCTTCACAAGCATTGATGCATAGAGTAGAGTTCTTGCAGATACCCTCAAATTGAGTATTCTCATTCTCTCAAGCTCTTTCAGAAATTTGTCAGTTACCTCTACTATATCAATGTCCCATGGATTTATCTTCCCTTTTTTTGCCATATCAAGTAATATCTCCACAGGATCTTGAAACAACATCCCACCTCAAAGAAGTTTTAGATTTCCCGCAATCTTTTCAAGTTTTTCCTCTTCATCAGGCCCAAGACCGAGTGAAGTTTTTGTGGAGGGGGGGAGCTGAGTGTGTCCTGCATCCTCCACCAGAAACGCAGGTATTTTCATCTCCCTCGCTTTTTTGAAGATTTCTAAAAGCTCTCGTTCGGAAGATACCTTGACCACAATTTTTTTCTGTCCCTCATCAAGCCATTTCTATCTAACATCGCGCGGTGCCACCAACATCGCAGATATAGATGCATGTGCAACCTGTGCAGCAAGCTTTCCCTTTCCCATCCTGAGGTCACTCCTCACCGCTATGTACTGCTTGTACATACTACTCTCTCTCAGGAGTTCCATTTCTTAATTATGTCTGGTATATATCCTATCACATCTGTGGCGAGTAATGAAATCCCCTTCCTCTCGAATGCCATATCTCCTGCCAAACCGCATACAAACGCTGATGCACACGCTACCTTCATCGGCTCATCTCTCACAAGAAAAGCACCAGCAATGCCTGCAAGCACATCTCCAGTTCCACCCACTGTCATCCCAACGTTCCCTGTGAGATTAAATCTCTCGTTCTCACCATCAGAAACAACATCCACCTTTCCTTTTGTGAGTACAACACATCCAGTAGAGTTTGCAACTTTCTTTGTAAGTTCAATCCTTCTATCAAGTGTGTCTGATTCTGTGAGTGATAGAATTCTCAAAAGCTCTCCAAAGTGAGGGGTCAATACAAACTCTCCCCTGACCTCTTCCAACTCAACCGCTCTTAATCCATCTGCATCAACAACACACCTCTTCACAGACTCCATTATCTGCCGAACCGCCTCCACTGTTTCATCGTTATCTCCGAGACCGTTGCCAATCACAACAACATGATGTCTCTTCGCAAGTTCAATAACCTCATCCACATGCTCTGTTTTCAGTCTTTCCCCATCGAGAGGATGTACTATTAAGTTGGGGGAGAAGGAGGCGACCACATCTGAAACTGATGAGGGGGCCGCAACACTCACAACATCCGCCCCGCAAGCAAGTGCAGAAAGACCCACAAGTGCTGGAGCGCCCGTATATGGGCCACCTCCCACAACCAGCACCTTACCGCCGTCTCCCTTGTGTTTTCTCACCCGCTTTTTGAGAATCATGAGGTCGCCGGGGCCTATCAGTCGCTCGAAGTCTGGTGGGATTCCTATGCCTGCAACAACGACCTTCCCAGCTCTTTCGCCTTCTGGCTCATAAAAAACAGGCTTTGGTGCATGAAGTGTCACTGTTATGGTTGCCCTGACACTCTTATCGCACACCCCTCCATCTGGATTGAGGCCACTCGGAACATCCACTGCAACAACATCGCCACCAAACGAATTTATCAGATCTATGGTACTCGATACCGGCTCCCTGATTTTCCCCCTCACACCAGTTCCAAGTAAACCATCCACGACCACATCGTAATCTGAAATGTTTATGTCATCCAAGTCGGAGGGGGCTTTTATGTGAGATACCCTCACTCTCGAGAACTCGTTCAACAGAGGTTCAAGATTCTAACGCACCTCATCACCCATCTCACCCGTGCCGACTAAAAAAACATCGACATCAAATGGGATGTGTCTCGCTGCAACGAGAGCGTCTCCTCCATTGTTCCCATACCCTGCAAATACTGCCACCTTTCTCCCCTCACACACATCCTTAACAACATCCTTAACAGCATCTGCAACAGCCCTTCCGGCGTTCTCCATGAGTCTCAAAGTATCTATTCCGAAGAACTTACAGTTTTCATCCAGTCTTCTCATATCCTCTGAACTCATGACTTTCATACACACACCAATCTAAAACATCATATATATAAGAAAGCATCAAATCTATGAAGATGGAAAATGAACTAACTTGTGTAGAACACTCGCTAAAAGAGATTGTCAGAGAGGCTCCCGTTCACATAAGAGACGTTGTTTCATACGCTCTCGAGAGCTCTGGAAAGAGGATTCGCCCATTGTTGGTAATGCTCAGTGGAAAGTTGTTTGGAGCTTCCGCCAACACTCTTGTCAATGCCGCAGTTGCGGTCGAACTCATGCACATAGCATCTCTCGTACATGATGACATAATCGATGAGGGTATGTTGAGAAGAGGGAATGAAAGCCTTCATCTCAGATTTGGTTTCCCAGCAGCAATCCTGTGTGGGGATTACCTGCTGTGCAAGAGTCTCAACCTGCTAAAAGGATACAACGAAGAGGTGATGAAAAAATTCACGAGGGCAGGGATGCTCATGGCAGATGGAGAGATGATGGACATCGATGTCTCAATGAATGATTATTTCGAGTGCATAGGCAGAAAGACCGCTGTTTTGTTTGAGGCATCTACGGGAATGGGAGCTGTCATCGGCGAGGCAAAACATTCCGATGTGCTGAACATAGAACGTTTTGGTTGGCATCTCGGCATAGCATATCAGCTGACAGATGACCTTCTCGACTACCTTGGACTGTGGAAAGACAAACAATCGGTTAGAAAGGGTGCAACGTTTCCGAGATTGATTGAGAGGTGTGAAGACAAGGGAGGAGATGTTGCAGATTTAACACTAAATCTCATACACCGACATCGCTCTTTGTCTTGTGGATTTCTCAAAAAGATCAATTCGAATAGAGAAGAGAAAGAGATGCTGATAAAACTCACGAAAGATATCACTCTGGGAATAATAAAAAAGATTTAGAGGCCCCATTGATCACTGGGGCTTCTCCAACAGCTTCACCTTCTTTAGAAGTTCTCCGCTCTTTGCATGTGGTTCTCTGTAAACGGTGTCTCCCGCCTTTTCAAGCTCTCTTGCCTCGTCAGCAAGTTTTGCTGCAACCCTCAGAGCCTCGTGTCCAGCAGCAGCTGTGAGTGCTATGTCAGCAACATCCTTGAGAACAAAGCATGCCTTGAAGTTGATTTCTGCAACCTTGCTTGCTATGTGTCCCGCTGCAATCGCTTTGGCTTTCGCATATGGGTTTGAGAAGTTCATTCTCTCAACACATTTTTCTGGTGTCGCAAGTATGTGTGGCAACTCAAGTTCTTTCTTGCCTTCATTTACTTGGTCTATGAGCTTGTCTATCTCCTGCTTTACGAGTCTGGAGGCCCCTATGTTCCCAAGAACCTTCTGAGCGTCCGAGTTAAACAGAATCATCTCTGTTGCATCGAGGAACTCCCTCTTCGCCCCTATCAATGGGTCAACTGGAAGGATTATATAACCAAATCCAGCCTCTTCGAGAGCTTTTCTGTCATCCTTCTTTGTCGGACCATCTGATATCACAACAGTGGGAACGTCCTTCCATAACTCCCTCGCCTTTGTCGGTCCCGGTGCTGATGCATTCGGACTCACTATCACAACGAAATCTGGTCCCCATTTCTTCAGCTCAACACTTGCCTCTGCCTCGCTTGGGCTCATCTTCGCCCCTGTCCCAAAGACTCTTACCTCAACTCCTTCCCTCTGAGCAATCTCGTCCAACAGTAGCTCTATTCCTTGAGATATGCCGAGGTTTCCAAGTTTCACAAACCCTATTTTGACCATATCAATCCCCACTCTACATTACAACATGAGCATTTATTTCTTTTGATGTTTATCTACATACATGTATGATATATCTCAAGAAATACAAGTGTGGAGAAATAACGCTGATTGCTGCATGTGATGAAGAGATAGTGGGCATGGAGTTCAGAGAAGAGAGGTTAAGACTGTATGTTGATGAGAAATTCTATGTTGGTGAGCTTGTTGATGAGGAGAAGCTGATAGAGGAAATAAAGAAAGCAGACATATCGAATCTTGTTGGCAGGAGAACTGTGGAGTGTGCTATCAAGATGGGTGAGGTACTGAGAGAGAATGTGTTGTATATTCAAGGAGTTCCTCATGCACAGACTCTCAAACTGTGAGAAAATACCACAAAGCTCATATCTCTTATCCACTTATGCTTAGACATCAATCCAGAAGGTTGTCTGTATGGAAGAAGAAATAGAGGCTTGCTTACAGCGTGAAATGAAGGGCATACCCAATGTAGTGTTCTCCAAGGATTAGCTGCTCAGAAGAATAGTAGATAAACACAGAAACCTCATTAAGAAATTCCAAGAAGAAATAGAGAGCACAAACCGTGAAATTGAAAAGGTGGAGAGAGAGATTCAGGAGAGAAGAGAAGTAATAGAAAGAGAGAAAACAATGATATCTGTCCTGAACGAGAAACCAAAACAACTGTGCCATCAGATATCCATCATAAGGAAAAAACTCATGGAAAAGTTTTCAGACTATGAAAATGATGAACTAAAAGAAATCATGCTCAGGCTGGAAGATTACGAAAAACATATCGCACTTCATGTTGTAAAGCCTGAAGAAGGAGTGAAGCTCACAAAGGAAGTAATACCCCTCTACAAAAAGATGGGGGAGATGATGGGGGGGGAGGGGATGGAGAATAATATTGCGATTGAAGCGATGATGCGCAGGCTTGAGGATATTGTGAACTCGTATGAGATGCTGATGATGATGAACAGGAAAGAGAACGATGATGAACCAACAAATCTGGAAGATGTACTAAACGAACTGAAAAAGCATCTCTCTTGGGCTTCCAATAGACTGAAAAGTCATCAAAACGCCCTTGAATACTGGATGAACAA
>QMVI01000036.1 GCA_003661015.1 Methanosarcinales archaeon
CATATCAAAGACATCCATTTCATTGTGTGCAACCGTTCCTTTTGTCTTCTTTAATCTCAGAGCTTCCTCAAGTTCTATTCCATTCTCATCAAACATGACACCCTTTGAATCTGCAACACCAATCACTTTGATGTTGACATCATTTTGTTTTAGAAACTCCCTCTTCTTTGTGAGAACGTTGGCAAGCCCCTGCCCAACATTTCCAAAACCTATGAGAGCGACCCTTACTTCATTCAATCTAACCATGGAAAAAAAGATGTGTAAAAGTGTATATATAGGTTAATATAAATTGAGAGGATGTAGAAAAGGGTGGAATGATGTTTCCGGGAAAGGTCGACCCAAGAAAGATGGAAAAGCTAATGAAACAGATGGGCATCACAGTATCAGAGCTTGAAGGTGTGGAGCAAGTTATAATAAGGACGAAAGATAAAGACAAAGAGATAGCCTCTCCTTCAATAACTGTCATGGAATTCCAAGGACAGAAGACATATCAAATCGTGGGAAACCCCATCGAGAAGGCAAGGGTGAAGGAAGAGGATGTTGAATTGGTGGTTGAGCAGACTGGATGCACAAGGGATGAGGCTATAAAAGCCCTTGAAGAGAGCAAGGGCGATATTGCACAAGCTATATTATCCTTGAAATCTGAGTGAGTACAAAAAGCTCCGGTGGTGTAGTCCGGCCAATCATTTCAGCCTTTCGAGCTGAAGACCCGGGTTCAAATCCCGGCCGGAGCATTACGCTAATCCAGTATTGGAACTTTTCAGCCCACCATTTTAGGAAAATTTTAATATTTTTGTCTCTAAAAGAGAGGAGGGGGTCTTATTTTGAGATGGTATGAGTACGTGTGTGAGTACTTGGTTTTGTGGGTTGCTCTCGCTGCGGTGGTAGGAATTTTCACACCATCCCACATCGGAACTCTAATGAGCACCACAGTACCCATTCAGCTGTTTATTATGATATTTGGGATAGGTCTTACCCTCACTCTTTCTGATCTTGTAAGGGCGATGAGCGAATTCAGAATAGTTGGTATGGCACTTTTGTTTCAACTTTTGACAATACCGACTGCGGGATTTCTGATCTACAAGTTCTTGGAAGGAGATGTTGCAGTTGGAATGGCAGTTATAGCTTCAACCCCCTCTGAAATCACATCGAGTTTGATGGTGTATCTTAGTGGTGGAGATGTTGCACTGGGTACCACTGTCATGGCTTCTTCGATTTTGCTTTACACATTCCTCACACCTCTTCTCATTGAATGGATAACTGGAAGCTCGATTGCCTTTGAGCCACTTAATATGTTATTCGAGCTTGTATTCATGGTAGCCATTCCTTTAATCCTTGCTTCAACCCTTCGCACCAAATATTCCAAGATTGGAAAGTATCATGATGCATATCCCGCAATAAGTGCAATTGCAGTAATAGTACTCATTTTCACTGTCTCAGCAAATGCTGTAGGCATCATCACATTCGGTTTGTTGCTTGTGTATGTTCCCGTGTGTCTCATACTGAATCTTTGGGGCTATCTCTCAGGATATGTGATAGGAAAGATTATGCACTTACCCCCCACCACAACCAGAGTTTTTATTTTTACCAATGGAATGAGAGAGTTTGGAATAGGTACTGCGATATCTCTTTCATTCTTCAATCCAGCAGTTGCAATCGCCTCTGCAATCTATGGAATCATCATGATGCTTACTTCAGCTACCCTTACAAGACTCATAAGGCTGGATAACTAACCATGAAAAAGAAAATGTGCGATATCCCCTACTCAGTGCCTTTTTTCTTGCTGGTCTTCTTGCCCTGAGCAAGATGATTGAGCCACTGGAGAAGGCTGGCGTGAGACTAGGGAATGGGACACTGGGCGAACTGCCGGAGCAGAGAAAGAAATAATCTTCTTCCGCATTTTTTTGAGGATGGAGTGATAGATTTCGAGTCCTTCTTCAATCTCCATAACTCCCCATTCCTTTGCTATCGACATAACTCTCATGAATAGTTTCTCCTCTCGTTCAATCTCTCTACGTTGGTATGTTCTTATTGCCCTGAGCAGGTCTATCTTCCTGAATTCTGGCCAGTAGGGAGAGCAGAAATAGGTTGCACTCTCACTTCCACTTGTCTGCCAAGGGAGGAAGTTCGATAGCCTCTGTTCTCCCCCTGTTCTTATTAGGAGGTCAACATCTGGTATCACAATGCCATTTTCGGCATACAGGTGGTTCGAGACAACTTCTTCATCGATATCATCCACATCCAGCTCACCAGTCTCAACCTTTCTGGCAAGCTTCTTCACAACTCCCACCAAGTCTCTTCTGCCCCCGTACCCGATTGCAATATTGAGAAGGAGTCTGTTGTTCTCAGCAGTAGCATCCTCAACCTCTTTTGCTGTCTTTCTCAAACTTTCTGGGAGGAGTGAAAAGTCCCCGATCACAGATACCCTTACCTTCCTCTCATATGTCCTCTTGTCTCTCAAGAGCTCTCTGAGTTTCTCTTCTATCAAGCCGAGTATGTACTTTCTCTCCTCATAGCTTCTTGAGAAGTTCTCGGTTGAAAATGCATACACGGTGAGCGTTTTTATTCCAAGTTTTGAGCATGTGTCAAGAACCATTTCCGTTGTTTTGGCGCCATTTTTGTGTCCCTCATAAACGGGTTTTCCCCTCAGTCTCGCATACCTTCTGTTTCCATCCATTATGATTGCTATGTGCTCGGGAAGTTTTCCTTTGCTTACCTCCTTGAACAGTACTCTCTCGTATGCCTCTCTCAATCTTTTCAACAATCTGAACAGCATTGTTTATAAAATGGAATGTGATAATATATGTGTTGTGCTCCATCTATGTTTGAGATAATACCTGCTGTTGATATAAGAAAGGGGAAATGTGTCCAGCTTGTTCAGGGAGACCCAGAGAGAGAGATGCTTTCGTTGGATAATCCAATTGAGATCGCATGTTCTTGGGTGGAGTAGGGTGCGAGAACGATACATGTGATAGACCTTGATGCTACACTCGGGACGGGGTCAAATAGAGAGATTGTCGAGTAGATTGTGGGGAAGGTGGGAAATTCTGTCCGTGTGCAGGTTGGAGGGGGCATAAGAGATAGGGAGATTGCCTTGCACATGGTCGAGAGTGGTGCTGAGAGAGTGATTCTTGGAACTATTTTGTTTGAAGACTCTGAGCTGGCGAGGAAAATAGTGGATGAGGTTGGTGGGAAGAGGGTGATGGCTGCCCTCGATGCCCGGAATGGCATAGTGATGGTAAGGGGATGGAAAGAAAGCACAAGAATGAAAGCAGAAGAAGCGGGGCGAGTTGTGGAGGAGATGGGTGTGGGAAGCATATTGTTCACGAACATCGACACAGAAGGGCTTATGAGGGGTGTGAAGGTAGAACCACTCAGAGAATTGGTTGAAACTGTTTCGATTCCGGTTGTTGCATCTGGAGGTATTTCGAGCTTTGATGATATACTCAGGTTAAAGGAGGCTGGGGCGGAGGGGGTCGTCGTTGGCTCAGCGTTGTACACTGGGAGATTGAGGGTTGATAGGTTTGTGTTTGATTGAAAAATAAATTTTTCATTGAGAGTTTTAAGTGTGTTAATGTTAATAATATTAGTATTAATATTAGTATTGATTTGATTTATTCTCAATATTTCATGACTGAAAATAACCTCGTCTTGCCAATAGTCTGTTATCTCTGTGATGGATTGAAATATAGGAGTAAAGTCCTCGTTTACCAAGAGGCAACATTGCGTAATTGGAATCGAGTCGATTTGGTGATAGTCACGGCAACTCCAGAGTATGAGGGTTGTTTAATTACTGCAGTCGAGTTGGAAAGCACCCTTAAAAGAGCAATTTACGATCCCAACCACGGAATTTATCAATTGGAAAAGTATGTTGGCAATAAGTTATACTTGGGGATTCCTGCAAATGAATTTTGTAAGGAAGTCCGCAATAAATGTGAAGAAAGAGGGTATGGTCTGTTGGCAGTTCATGGAGATGGAAAAGTTGAAGAGCTTCAAAAGCCATCATTTATGGATTGTGATTTACATAATTACAAGGATGTATTTTATCGATTTTAGAGACTTTTAGATATGAAATCGATAAAATTTAGATGGATTAAAGGGGGGAAAATATATGCATCATGGAAAGAGAGAGAATGGAGAGACAGGCTGGCAAATTAGCAAGTATGATATTAAAATTTGTTTTGTTTACATAACCTATGATCAAAAAACTCCCTTTGAGTAAACTCTCTTTGAACAGTCTTCGATGAAGAAGTCTCTTTCAGACTTTATGTGCAGTGCGTGGAGTATCTTTCTCATCATGTATCTTGGATAGAGTTTGAGCATGCTCTTGTAAATCCAGAGCGGATAATGTTTTCTGATGGTTGTTGTTCTTGCCCACTCGAAGTCGTAGTACTTTGCATACATCTTCCATGTTTCGTACTGAAGCTGTTCAGCTGAAAGGTGATGGGTTCTTATATTTGCTGTGAGTCCATCGTACTTCGAGTAATCATCCTCATTCACCACAAGCCCCTCATCAAGAAGCTCCTCTCTCAGTTTCGTTCTCGGATAAGGTGTCGAGATGTAGAATATGGGAACATCCACACCCATCAGTTTTGCGAGTTTGAAATTTGTCCAGAGGTCTTCTCTTGTATCATCAGGAGCGCCTAGTATGAGACCGCCTGACACGATGATGTCGTTGTCCTTCAATGCCTTCACAGCAGTCTGAGCTTCGTCTGGTTCGGAGTTTTTTGAGAAGTACTCAAGGTCTCTTTTCAGAACGTTCTCTATGCCGAGAAACACTGATTTGAATCCAGCTTCTGCCATTCTCTCAGCAAGCTCGGGCGTTATTCCCTTCACGCTTGCCTGTGTGTAGTAATGGAGGTGGTCAAGCCCGCTCTCGATAATCGCATCACAGATTTCCCACAGTCTGTTGGGCTCGAGGTTTATGTTATCATCAGAGAACACAATGCCCTCTGCACCATGTTCTTCACAGTCGATTATGTCCTTTACAACTCTTTCGAGCGGGAACTTTCTGAACGATTTTCCGTACATTCTCAGAATGCTACAGAACTTACATGCGTTTGTGCATCCTCTCGTTGTCTCCACCACATCTACCTTCTTCGTATATACATAGAACTTTCCTTTCACAAGCCTCACATCTCTGTTTGGCATCTCGAGTTTTTCAAGGTCTAACAGTGGTCTTCTTGGGTTATGAACAATCTCCCCGTTCTTTCTGTATGAGATTCCAGGTATTGAATTCAGTTTTTCTGGAGACTTTTCCAAAGAAATTATGAGCTCTCTGAATGTTTTCTCTCCCTCTCCCCTCACAACGAAATCAACATCTGGATTTGCCAATACATGCTCTGGCAGGAGGGTAGGATGGTATCCCCCCATAACAACCTTTGCCCCGTACTCCTTGGAGATGTGGGCAATCTCGAAAGCATCTTCTATCTGAAAACTCATTGAACTGATGCCAACGATGTCTGGACATACGCTTGACAGAATTTTTTGTGTAAAACTCCTCCAGTTCTTCACAGCCTGAAGGTCTGCAACCTTAACATCACACACGTCATCGATGTTCCCTGCGATTGAGATGATGGCAAGGTTAGGTATCCTTGCTATGAAATCGAAGTCTGGCAGTACTGTTGGCGAGTTCAACAACAAGACTCTCAAAGCAAACCCTCGTGGGAACTGTTAAATCAAATTCATTTATTTACTTTTTCTTATGGACAGGTGGAAGAGGGTGAGGAGGATATTGCTTGTAGTCCTTGCCCTGAATCTCTTGGTAGCATTGCTGAAGGGCGTGTATGGTTACATCACGGGTTCTGTGAGTATGATGGCAGATGGTCTTCATTCACTCTTCGATGCATTTTCAACAGTTGTTGCACTGATAGGTGTGCTGATAGCTTCAAAACCTCCAGACCCCTCCCACCCATATGGACACGGGAAATTTGAGACACTGGGTGCAATGGGGATAGGCATACTTCTACTCCTCGCAAGCTTCGAGATATTCTACATGTCTGTTGAGAGAATGTTGGGTACGCATCATGTAGTTGTGAGTGGTATGAGCTTTGGTGTGATGGTGTTTTCGATGGGTGTGAACCTTGGTGTCAGTATGGTTGAAGAAAAGGCTGGCAAGGAGTACTCGAGCGATGCTCTGCTTGCTGACGCAAAACACACAAGGGCAGATTTCCTCGTATCTCTGAGTGTGATAGTGAGTTTGATGGCTGCAAAGTTTGGACATCCGATTTTGGACCTGATATTCGGAATGGGCATTGCAGTACTCGTTGCTGTTTCTGCAATCCGAACACTCATTCATTCATCTGAAACGCTTTGTGATAGAGAGAGGATAAACCCTGAGGATGTGAGAAGAATCACACTGTCAGTTGATGGTGTGAAGGAATGTTCAAACATACGTTCAAGGGGGAGGAGAGATGAGGTTTATATGGACATGTGTGTTGGGGTAGATGGTTCGATGTCAGTGGAAGAGGCACATAAAGTTGCCCAGAGGGTTGAGGACAAAATCAAGAAAAAGTTCAGGGAAGTTGCTGATGTGGTTGTCCATATAAAACCAGTCTCCTCTGAAAAAGGAGCCGATGATGAGAACCAGAGCTGATATATATGATGAGCCTTATGAGTTCTGAGGCTCCTTCCTTCTCTTATCAACATTTCTCGCATTCTTCTTTACTTCGCCTTTTCTTTCGACCATTTTCTCAAGCTTTGCCCTCCATAACTCTTCATCGGCTGTGTAAGGACATTTCAAATAATGCTCGATTGCTTTCGCAATTGCATCTTTTGTACTACTCTCTCCAGTTTTCTCCTTCAGAGCAAGAAGGTCTTCGATTGTTATAACTGTCTGGGCATGTACTATCTTTACCATGATAATGATGATGATGTTAAACACTTAAAATTATATCGAAATTTATGTGGGCATCTCTCTCTCGTACAAAGGCGCGCCCTTTTCTGTTGGTGGGGCAAGCCAGTCTATAATTTTTTCTATATCACCATCGATTTCCACATCTATGCTCCCATATATTTCATTCTCAAGTCCAAAGCTCACTTTTCCTGCAAATGCTGCCTGTTTGTTCAGTGAGAAAATCAGTTTGTTCCCTCTCACAGATTTGAACAAAACTGTGCGTGCAGTTTCAAGAATCCTCTGTTGTCTGAGTAGTTGATGTAGCTTCTTCAAGGCAGATATCTCGCATCTCCATTCCAGCAAGTAATACAGGTTAGACGTGATTGAAGGTGCTTTTTTGAGGATGAAAATATTCTCAACTGCCTGAACTACCTTCTCAATTTCTTCGGTTGGATAGACCTTTGCTCTTATCACTATCATAGACATAATGTGATTGTAAATTTATATATAGTCAATTAACTGCATTCTTAACATCATGTTTAATCCTTCAAAAGTTCTCTCAATTCCACCTCATCGAATCCCACCACCCATTTGTCTCCTTTCACAACTACCGGAACCGCACGCATCCCTGTAAGGCGATGTATCTTTTCTATGGCTTCTTCTTTCGCTTCTTCATCCAGCTTGTCAATCCATACAACATCGAAGTCTGCTTTGTTTCGTTCGAGAAATTCTTTTGTTCTTTTGCAATGCGGACATTTTGTTGTACCATACACCACGATTTTGCTCATGCTAATAATCATAACATCTAAATAAAAAGTAATGTAGATGTATAGGTAGATATGGGGGGCCCGTAGCTTAGTCAGGTTAGAGCGCCCGGCTCATAACCGGGTGGTCGCCGGTTCAAATCCGGCCGGGCCCATATGGAGTCTCTTGGTCTCGATATAGGCGGTGCCAATACAAAATACGCAACGAACACCGGTAAATTCGGAGTTATATATCACCCTTTGTGGAAGGGAGATGTTTTTGATGTTCTGGTTAGAATATCAGAGGAGCAACCTCATGAGAAAGTTGGGGTTGTGATGACGGGTGAGCTTGCTGATGCTTTTCGGTCAAGAAGTGAAGGCGTTCTCCACATTGCAAAAGTATGTATGGAAATTTTTGATGATGTTCTTTTTCTATCTGTCGATGGCTCTCTTCATTGCTTTGGGGATTTGATCAAAGAACCACTCAAATTTGCAGCATCAAACTGGGTGGCATCCGCAATCTTTGTTGGGCATCACTATCAAGACTGCATATTTGCAGACATGGGAAGCACGACCACAGACATCATCCCCATTGTGGGTGGAGTTCCTGTTGCTGGCAAGACCGATTTGGAGAGGTTGATGAACAGAGAGCTTGTATATACAGGGTTTCTGAGGACGAATGTCGCAACGATAGTATCGGCTGTTGAGATAAATGGAAAAAAGATTCCTTTGTCGAAGGAGTACTTTGCAACCACAGGAGATGTTTATTCTTTGCTTGGTCTTACTGGGGATATCGATTATCCTTGGGAGACAGCAGATGGCAGAGGAAAGGACATCATGTCTTGTGCAAAGAGACTTGCAAGAGTCGTGTGTTCTGATCTTAATGAGATTTCACTCGAAGATGTTGTCGAAATTGCACATCAGATTAGAGACGCACAGATTAGCGAGATTTCTGAGGCAATGCGTGTAAAGGCGGACGAGTGGGGAGTTTGTAAGGTGGTGGGGGCTGGTGTGGGAGAGGAGATTTTAAAGGATGCTTCTGCAATGGCAGGGCTGTCGTTTGTCTCGGTCTCTGCAAAGTATGGTGCACTCTCAAGTGTTTTTCCAAGCTATGCACTTTCGTTGATGGTCGATTGAATTTCGGAACTTTTATATACATATGGAAGGGTGGTTATCCCATGCATTCTGAAGGTCTTCAGAGTTCAGAGCGTCTGCAGGA
>QMVI01000037.1 GCA_003661015.1 Methanosarcinales archaeon
AACTCTGCTGCACACGTATCAACCATCTTGTACGTTGCCTTGATTCCATATGATAGTCTCAAATCTGTAATCTCTTCTCTCGACACACCAAGCAACCGTGCTATATGTTCATCTGTAAAGCCCATTCTCTTTGCCTTCAAAAGCAGTTCTTTTGATGGTGGAAACCTTGAATTTTTGAGTTCCTCACCCATTCTCCTAATGTTATCTATTTTGCGTATGAAGAACGGGTCAATATCTGTGAGTTGGGCAACCTTATCCACACCCATCCCCATCTCAAGAGCATGATATATTGCGAAGAGACGAATGTCCATTGGGATTTTCAAATGATGCTCAACATCCAGACTCTCGTCCCACCAGCCAAGCTCCTTCCCTATTTCAAGGCACCTTACTGCCTTCATAAACGCTTCTTCAAGCGTACGCCCTATTGCCATCACCTCGCCAGTGCTCTTCATTGATGTTGTCAACGTCCTATCAGCCTGCTTGAACTTGTCAAAGGGCCAGCGTGGAATTTTCACAACCACATAATCTATTGTAGGTTCAAAGGATGCAGGAGTCTGTTTTGTTACATCGTTCACTATTTCGTCGAGGTGCAAACCAATTGCAATCTTCGCACTCACTCTCGCTATTGGATAGCCAGTGGCTTTTGAGGCGAGAGCAGATGACCTTGATACTCTGGGATTTACCTCCACCACCACATATCTCCCTTCTTTTATGGCGAACTGAATGTTGCAACCTCCCTCTATTCTCAGAGCCCTTATGATTCGGAGGGAGGCATCTCTCAACATCTGGTGCTCCTCGTCTGTCAGTGTCTGAGAAGGTGTGATAACTATTGAGTCTCCAGTATGTATGCCCATGGGGTCCATATTCTCCATATTACAAATCGTGATGCACGTGTCTTTTCCGTCCCTCATCACCTCGTACTCGATTTCCTTCCAGCCAAGCACACTTTCTTCTACGAGGACTTGATGAATCATCGACCTCTTGAGTCCCTTTTCCACTATATCCTTCAACTCCCCAACTGTACGGGCTATACCCCCTCCGAACCCACCGAGAGTGTAGGCAGGTCTTATTATGAGGGGGAGTCCAATCTCATCCGCAAACTCAATAGCCTCATCCACAGAATAAACAGCCCTGCTTCTCGGCACGGGTTCGCCTATGCTCTCCAACATCCCTTTGAACAGTTGTCTATCCTCTGCCTGTCTTATTGCTTCAAGTGGTGTTCCAAGAAGCTCTACTCCATACTTCTCAAGAACGCCCATATCTGCAAGTGCAGACGATATGTTGAGACCTGTCTGTCCTCCAAGTCCTGCTATTATGCCATCTGGTCTCTCTTGCTCTATCACCCTCTCGACAATTTCAGGTGTGAGGGGTTCAATGTATACTTTGTCCGCCATCTCTGGGTCTGTCATGATGGTTGCTGGATTCGAATTCACAAGCACAACCTTAACACCCTCTTCTTTGAGTGCTCTACAAGCCTGACTGCCAGAGAAGTCGAATTCAGCAGCCTGCCCTATCACGATTGGACCTGAACCTATCAGAAGGACACTCTCAACATCCTCTCTTTTCGGCATTAGAGCTCACACCTCACAACCTTATCAAAAAATGCTTCACTGTCATGTGGTCCGGGAGATGCCTCAGGATGGAACTGAACTGCCTTCACCATCAACTCGCGACACTCAACACCCTCAACCGTCCCATCATTCAGATTCACATAGCTAACCTCAAGTCCTGTTCCATCCAACGAAAACTCATCAACAGCAAACCCATGGTTCTGGGAGGTTATCAATACCCTTCCCTCCAAATCCCTGACGGGCTGGTTGGCACCCCTGTGCCCAAATTTCAGTTTGTACGTATCACCTCCAAGCCCGAGAGAGATTATCTGATGTCCGAAACATATGCCGTACAGTGGAATCTGCCCTACAATCTCCTTCACACACCTTATGGCATTCGTTGCCCGTTTTGGGTCTCCAGGGCCGTTTGAAATTAGGAGGGCATCCACATTGGTGTCAATGATTGCGTCTGGAGGAGTGTCTGCTGGAAACACATGAACTTCACACTCTCTTTTCAGAACATTCGTTATTATATTCCGTTTCACACCCAAATCGAGGATGCCTATTTTTTTATCACCTTTTCCAAGCACGTAATGTTCTGGGCAAGTAACATCCCTCACGAGTTCAAGTTCTGAAATCGTGGGATGTCGTCTGGCAAGCTTCACCGCCTCCTCGCCATCGAGGGAGTTCGTGATTATGCATGCTCTCAGAGTTCCATAACTCCTCAGCTTTATTGTCAATTCTCTGGTATCCACACCCTCGATACAAACCTTTCCTTCTTTTTTGAGCCACTCTCTGAACGTTAGCTGGGAAGTGTAATGAGATGGGGACGGGCATGCTTCCCTCACAACCACCGCCTCTGCCTTTATTCCATCTGACTGAAACTTCCTCCCACTCACACCATAGTTTCCTATGAGGGGATAAGTGAACATCAGAATCTGTCCTTTGTACGATGGGTCAGTGAGTGCTTCTTCATAGCCGGTGAATTGGGTTGTGAATACAAGCTCTCCACAAACAACGCCCTCAGCCCCGACAGAACGGCCATACACTATCGTGCCGTCCTCCAAACCCATCACAGAGTTGTGCATGGTGTGGTGCATCCTACCAACCTCTTCCAATTCTGATAAAAAGTTTTTCTTACATCAATCTGACGAGCTCGCTTACCACATTGTAAGCAACTTCCTCCTTTGCTCCCTCAACAATCCTCCTCCTATCAGAGAGTATGATGACCCGATTGTAATCCTCCCCCATTCTGAATCTGCCAACATCGTTCGCAACAACCATCAAGAGTGAATATTTCTCTTTTAGGTGGTTTGCCTCTTTCTCGAGTTCTTCATCGCTCACATGTGTCTCCGCTTTGAATCCAACAATGGGTAAGTCAGGAAAGCTTTTCCTTACCTCAGCAAGCACCTTTTTTGCTGGTTTGAGTTTTATTGTCAGTTCTCTATCAGAAGACAGCTTGCTTTCGAAATAAGATGGTACAAAGTCTGACACCGCCGCCGAGCAAATGAGTAAATCACACCCTTTTCCACACTCTTCCAAACAAGCGTTGAGCATATCTTCAACACTCTCAACATGTACGAATTTGAAGGGGATATCAAATGGTGGCGATACAGATGAAATCAGTACAACATCTGCTCCCCTCCTGTACAGCTCAAAAGCTATTTCAATCCCTGTCTTCCCAGATGCTCTGCTTGTTATAACTCTCACCGGGTCGATTGGTTCGGTGGTCGCACCCGCTGTTATTACCACCTTCTTCCCAGAAAGCTCTCCTCTCAGAATAGCCCTCTCAACCTCTAAAACTATTGTGGGGATGGGTGCAAGCTTCGCACTTCCCTCCCCAACCACTGGATTCACAAATTCAACCCCAAGTGATTTCAGCTTCTCGATGTTCTCAGCAAGGATTGGATTCTGAAACATCGATTCGTGCATTGCTGGAGCTATCAAAACCGAGGAGGGAGATTTTAGGAAAGATGTTGCAAATGTTGTAATGGGGGTGTCTGCTATACCACACGCTATCTTGGATATCGTATTTGCAGTTGCTCGAGCGATCAAAAATAAATCACATTCCATACACAGACTGACATGCTCAACCCCTCCTCCTATCTCACACACAACCACGTTCCCAGAAGCATATTCAAGGGCATTCGGATGTATTATTCTCTGAGCTTCCTCGCTCATCACACAGAAAACTTCTGCCCCTCTCCTTCTCAGCTCTCTGATGAGTTCGACACACTTCACTGCAGCTATACTTCCGCTCACCCCCACAACTATCTTCTTTCCCCCTAGTCGTTTCATATCATCACCACAGTGTTTGCTGTACCGAAGAAGAGACACCTAAGATATCTTTTGCTTTCTTCGACACCCTATCCACATATTCTTTGGGAGAATAAACCCCCATCCTCCAACTCTCGATATGGGCTTTCTCGAGAGCTCTCACGAGAGGAGATAACTCAAAGAGTTGCTTGAACTCCCCCTCTGCTATTTCGATCCTTGCTCTCTTCTCCTCCATTTCTGGGTATGGGGGAATGTCAACCAGAACGTTTTCTGGCTCAATTCCCGCCTCTTCAGCTATCTCATATGCCAATCTTCTCTCCCTCCCTCTATATTCAACCACATTTTCACCAACATCTTTCAGACCGACAAATAACGCTCTCTTGTAGAGTCTTCTTCTCAGCACATCCTCAACAATCTTCTTACCCCTCATGCTCTCTAACAATTCCCAATCACACATCATCCTTGCCTCATTTGGTTTCAGCTCTTTTTCTTCGAGCATTTCTGAGAGAGCATAAGAGAGCATACAGCCGGCGATTCTCGGAACATGGTGAGCATATACTGTTGGATACATGAGGAACCTTGAAATGAGTAGGGACTCTCCCGCATGCAACCCCCCCTTGCCTATAACCACCCCACCATTTTTCAGAGCTATCTCGTGTAGGAGATGTTCCACATCAACAAGCCCATAACCCACTCCAGTATAGTACGCATCTCTCCTAAGATAGTCCATGCGGTCTAAATCTATTTCACTCGACAACAGAGGTCCAAACATACCATTACCATGAACTATGTCTTCGATTACTTTAAGCGAGATACCATGGTCATTGAGTATGTCAGCCATCTCGCACCTTCCAAAAATTTTGAGTATGTCTGTGTGGTGGAGTCCATCATACCTGAAAAGGATATCTTCGAATGTATGTGAAAAGGGTGGATGCCCCACATCGTGAATCAAACATGCCAACCTAAAATCGACGAGCTCATCTTCTGAGATGTCATCTAATCTCCTTGAAAGTCTTGATGCAAGATAATAAACCCCAAGAGAATGTTCAAACCGAGTATGATTGGCGCAAGGATAAACGAGGGAACAAAATCCAAGCTGAGAGACTCTTCTCAAGCGTTGAAGTTGAGGAGAATCAAGTATTGATAGAGCAACCTCCTCAACTTCAACATGCCCATACAGAGAATCCCTTATAACGACTTTCTCCCCAATTTATACTACTCCTCCTTTATCTTATGCCCCTGTAAACTCTCTCGTAGGCAAGTTCAACATCTTCTCCCCTGACGGTCTTCCTCTTTGCGTGATGTGCGAGTTTTATTGCTTCCTCTGCCACATCTCTTGCGTACATTTCGAGTATCTTTGCAAGCGTTGCTCTGCCACTTTCACTGACTCTCACTTTTCCTCCGCCTACTTCCCTAATTAACCTCTCAACAGATGCAAGGGGAATTATTGTCTTTCTCTTTGCCAATCAAACCACCTCTTAAAAGAGATTTTAATGTGGTTGTATATAATATTATCTATTTTTTGATTTATTGATTTATTTTTAGATTTGGTAGTGATTAGATGGGTTAAGATTATAAGTTGCGTACAAACTCAACAAGCTCATCAATGCTCAGCTTTGTCTGTTCTCCTGTCACCATATCTCTCAAACTCACGATTTTTTCTTTTCGCTCTCTCTCCCCCACTACAATGGCATACTTCGCTCCAATTGTGTTTGCTCTCTCAAGCTGTTCTCTGAGCTTTCTTCCCATAACATCAAGCTCAACTGAAAAGTTGCCATCCTGTTCTCTCAACAACTTTGATACCATTATCGCATAATCATACGCTCCAGCATTAACAACCACCAATTTGGTTTTCAGGGGGGATTCGAGGTTGCATATCTCCATCACCCTGTCAAATCCAATCCCAAACCCACAGCTCTCAATACTCTCTCCTCCAAATAATTCTGCAAGCGAATACGAACCGCCACCACACACCTGATTCTCGGCACCAAGACCCTCTGCATACATCTCGAAAACTATGCCTGTATAGTATTCCAGCCCTCTCACAATACTGAAATCGATTTGATAGGGAACTTCATAATACTCAAGCAGTTCCACAAGTTCTGAGAGGGTTTTCAATCCTTCACAAGGTGCAACATCTGATGCAACCTCAATCGCCTCGTGTGGTTCCATTGGAGAGAGAAGAGACTGAATGGATGAGAGAAGAGGCTCTTCAACATCGATGTTCGTCTCCTTCTTATCGATTTGTCTCATTACCTTTCTCTGCTGTTCCTTAGGGAGCTGAGAAAGGAGCTTGTTCATCACATCAAGATGGCTAAGTCGCACAGGGCATTCTAAACCCACGGTGCTGAGAATTGTGTGCGCAAGTGCTATCGCCTCTGCATTCGCATATACCTCCGAGCCACCTATCAGCTCAACTCCGAACTGCCAGAACTCTCTGAACCTTCCTTTTTGAGGGCGCTCGTATCTGAAGCAGTTCCCAAAGTAATACAACCTCAACGGTTTTGGCTTTTTCTCCATCGATTCCACATACATCCTAATAACTGGCGCGGTAAGTTCTGGGCGGAGGGCAAGCTCTCTCCCTCCTTTATCTATGAATCCATACATCTCGTTCCTTATCTCTTCACCAGATTTTATCGTGAATAGCTCGATGTGTTCGAACGTTGGGGTGAGAACTTCCTCATATCCCCATCTTTCCACAATATCCCTCATTATCGACTCCACATAACGCCTCTTTCTCATCTCCTCTGGGTCAAAGTCCCTCGTTCCTCTTGGTCTCCTTATCATCAACAAACCTCCATCCACTGCACATCAACAACCTCCGAGAGAATTGAGAGCAAGTAAGAAGCCCATCTAAGCTTTTTCCTCTTCATATACGACACACTTGCATCATCAAAGTCGAAGCCAAGCAAGAGGATGTTATTTGCTCCGAATGCTGTTGCCATGTACGCACATCTGTCTCCGTCTGTGAAGCCACCGAAGTTGTACACTGTGTCAAAAGGCTTCGACTGGGTTGTTCCAACCACATTTGTGAGAGCCGGAACATGCTCACGAACCAGATGGATATTATCTCCATGAGCATGCACAACGACAACAGCTCCTTTTCGATTAGCCTCTAATATGTCCTCAACACACCCATCAAGGTCACTCACGATTATATCCGGAATCAACCCCACATCGAGCAGTTTCGAGGTTGCACCATCTGCACTAATAATCGCCCTCTCCTTGCCATTACCCTCATTCTTGCCTAGTTTTTCGATGTGTCTTTTGAGAACCTTTGCATCTCCACACACAATTACATCCTTCGTGATAATTGTCTTTAAGATACACGAATCAGCAAGAGCCATGGTTGACAGCAACCGTGCCGAGTTTTCATCATCCTTTCTGCTGAAGCCCATGTCCCTCAAAATCTACTCATATACGGGCTCCCACCACCCAAAATCTATGTTTCCATTCTCATCCCATGATATGTGTGTAGACACCATCCCAATACAAATCACCATCCATATTTATATATCCCACTTAAAGAATTATCATGCTCGGAGTTATTGGTGGTACTTTACTCCTTGGCTCAGACATCATCCATGAGCTTGAAGAGAAGGTTGTGAGTACAAAATACGGTGATGTGAGGTGTTATGTGGGAGATTTCGTGGTTTTGATGCGTCATGGCACAAATCAAGAGATCCCTCCGCACAGAGTCAATCACAAAGCAAACATATGGGCGTTGAAAATGATGGGTGTGGAGAAGGTTGTGAGCATAAATTCTACTGGCTCACTCAAAGAGGAAATCAAGCCAAACTCGATTCTCATCCCCCATGATTTCGTCTGTTTCTGGGATGTTCCTACATTCTATGAAGACAGAGTACATCATGCACTTCCAGAAATCGATGAAGAAATGAGAAAGAGATTGATAGAGAGTGCGAATGGGATTGGAAATGTGTATGAGAATGGTGTATATGTGCAGACAAAAGGCCCAAGACTCGAAACAAAGGCAGAGGTCAGGGTGTTATCAACATTTGGTGATGTGGTGGGAATGACGTTCGCATCAGAGGCAACACTGTGTGCGGAGGTTGGCATACCGATAGCAAGCATATGTTCTGTGGACAATTATGCACATGGAATAAAAGGCAGAATAACAATGGACGAAATCTTCAAGAGTGCAAAGGCAAATCAGCAGAGGATACTGAGCGTACTAAACAAGTACATAAACAAGATACCCTGAAGGATAACCTTATTTAGTTTTATGTTAGAAACAGTATTAGAACACATTAGAAACGCTCATCGAATCACTTGTAGATGGGCTTTTCTGTAAAGAAAAAGAAGGTGATGTAAATGCAGAATCCAGATACCACTAAATATCTCATCCATGCGAGAATAAATGTGGAAGGTGTTGTTGAGAGGCCCGATGTAGTTGGAGCCATATTTGGTCAGACAGAGGGTTTGCTCGGAGATGACCTTGACCTGAGGGAGCTTCAGAAGACGGGAAGGATTGGAAGGATTGAAGTAAAGCTGAGACTCAAGAATGGCAAGGTAAGTGGAACGATTGAGATCCCCTCAAGCCTCGACAAAGTTGAGACTGCGATACTCGCTGCTGCTCTTGAGACCATAGACAGAATAGGGCCATGTGTTGCAAAGATAGAGGTTGAGAAGGTTGAGGATGTGAGGAAATCTAAGCGGAACCAGATTATCGAGAGAGCTAAGGAGATTCTTACCAGACTCTTCGATGAAGGTGTACCCGAAAGTCAAGAAATTACTGAGGAAGTGAAGAAAGCAATCAGAGTTGAGAACATCGTTGAATGGGGACCTGAAAAACTTCCTGCAGGACCTGATATCGATGAGTCTGATGAGATAATAATCGTTGAGGGGAGGGCAGACGTTCTGAACCTTCTCCGGTATGGTATAAAGAACGCAATTGCCATTGGAGGAACAAACGTTCCTAAATCGATAGCAGAGTTGTGCAAAAACAAGA